>JAFZET010000302.1 GCA_017560565.1 Clostridia bacterium
ATGAATTTCCCGTTCTCCGCTGACGGTGGTACGAAGAAGTGTCTGATTGTTTTCCGTCACTTCCAGTGTTACGCCATCAAAGTCGGCACTGATCACCAGAACCCCTGGATCACAAACGGTATAGAATGTATACTCAGCCCAGTTTTCCGGCCCGAAGCATACATAGGATTTTTCCCAGTCTTCTGTTACCGCCCCCTCCCTGTCCACGGTTTTCACACCGGACATTTCTTTCCAGGCTCTGGCACGGATGCTGCATCCCGGCCGCCGGAAGATGGAAGGAATTACGTTCTGCACAAAATCACAGTTTTCAAAGAGACAGTTTTCCAGATAGGCATCAAAAATCCGCTGGGATTCTGTATAGGAAGGTCTGTCGCCGCCCGCAGTATACCCGATGATGGCATCCCAGCCTTCCGGTTTCCGCACGGAACAGGGAGAACAATCTGTATCCATCTTTTTCCACGGCCAGATGTTGTAACCGATGTTCAGTTCAGCCGACAGGGGATACATGGCAGAGAACCATTCCATCTCGTTTTCACCGGTTTCCCCCAGGTACAACGGATAGTTCCACTCTTCCTGCTTTTTCAGATATGCCGTATAGGCACCCGGTACAGGAGGCAGCCAGTAACGGTGGAAATGGAGGCACATATTGTCATCGTAGTGTTCATCAAAGATATCGACCCTGGCTGCCCACTGGGGACCTTCAAGGGAAAGCATATGAACCTTATCGATTTCTCTGACTCTTGCGATCACTTCTTTATAAAATGCCTTCAGACGGTGATCGAGGTTCGGCAGCTCCGGTGCATTCGGCATGGGAGAACGGCAGGGCTCGTTGAGAAAGTCGTACATCCCGACGATCCAGCGATCCTTATACCGTCTTGCCATTTCACACCAAAGTTCAATGGCTTTCTCCCAGGAATCGGAACGGGTATCGGTGAACAGTCTGGGAATATCGTCCACGGAGTCGTCAATGTTGCTGCCGGTCTGACCTCCGGGGGCACAGTGTACATCCAGGATCACATACAGCCGCCACTTTTCACACCAGTCAACGAAACGGTCGATCAGGCGGAAGCCGTCTTCTTTCCATCGGATCCCCGGTTCGTCTTCCATCAAAACCCGCCAGTTGATGGGCAGTCTCACGGAGTTGAACCCGGCTTCTGCCATGGCTTCCACATCTTTTTCGGTAATATAGTTTTCCCGGAATCGCTTCCAGAAATACGTGCTGTACACAGATCCGCACAGATCCCGTACAAGACCTTCGATTCTGCGGGGAGAATTATAGTTCCCGCCGAACCGCCACATATACCCTTCCGGCACAAGCCAGTTTCCTACGCCCATACCGGTCAGAAGAATCTCTTCTCCGCGGCCGTTGACCATGGTTCTGCCTTCTGCTCTGAGAAAGCCTTCCACACGGCTCCGGCTCATTTTTTCGGTGATCGTTGTCATATCCGGCTCCTTTTTGTGTTATTACAGCAGTCGTACGCCCTTTTCCTGACAGATGCGGATGGTTTCAGGATCCCAGAGGCTTACCTGCACCTCTCCGATGTGGACATTCTGCATCATCAGCATACACAGACGGGACTGACCGATACCGCCGCCCATGGTAAGAGGCAGTTCATCGTTCAGAAGCATTGTATGGAAAGGCAGCTTTCTTCTGTCGTTGCATCCTGCTTCCTCCAGCTGTGCGGCAAGAGACTCTGCATCCACCCGGATCCCCATGGAAGAAATCTCGAAAGCTCTGCCCAGCATTTCGTTCCACAGCAGGATATCGCCGTTGAGAGACCAGTCATCGTAGTCCGGTGCTCTGCCGTCGTGGGGCTTGCCGTTTTTCAGCTTGCAGCCGATCTGCATCAGGAAAGTGGTATGATGAGTCTTTACATATTCGTATTCCCGCTGGTTGGGCGTCAGATCGGGATACAGCGCCTCCAGCTCTGCGGTGGTGATGAAGGACACGTTGCGATCAATTTTTGCGTTCAGAGCCGGGAATTCG
>JAFZET010000303.1 GCA_017560565.1 Clostridia bacterium
GTCTGGCAGTACAGGCATCGATCACCGAAACATCTGAACGGTCTGCTGTCCTGCTGAAAATAGACGGAACTATTGTGGAAAACTGTATTTTTGCAGCAGCAGGAGAAACCTTGTATCAGCAGTATCCCGAAACCAGAGAGGTTATCCATAATGGAAATGTGGTGGTTTTTTCCTCAGATACACCGGATATTATAGAAATTCTAAAACCTGTTCAAAGGAACGGGAGTATACCGGATCATCTGACTGGAGAAAAACTGCTGTCCGCTTATGAAACGGCATATACCTATGAAACGATTTTCTGCCAAACCTATCCGATCCGGCAGGAAGGAGATGCAGTTACCGTATATCTTCCTTTTTCGCTGTATAAAGAAGTTTTCGGGATTCAGCCTGCGGAAATCACTCTGCGGCATATCCGTCTTCCGGAAACCTATACTGAAACAACCGGGGACCTGAAAACTGAAAAATACAAATCGACATACTACACCAATGATGTGTCATATGTCTGCGAATATTATCTGGAACACGGTGAGGTTATTGAAGGCGATTTTTCGGATATCCTATTTGACGAAAATGCGGTAGCAATACGCGCCAGCCAAAGTGAACTGGAAGCATTGGGTCTTTCCGCTGAAGACAGGTTGGAGATATCAACAGCAGGCCGGATCAAAATCGGTACTAAGGATACAACGATTCCTCTCACACTGACAGAACAGCTCAGAAAACAGTCTTACAATTATGAAGATTATAGAATCTGTGCTCTGATTCGGAAAGAAACGAAAGGAATCGAGATTCTTATGCATCCGCTGGTGTATGAAACCATCACTGGATATGATCTTGCCTACAACACTGCAGATATTACCATAACGGAGAAAACTGCCGATACAAAGGTGATCTCTTCAAAGCTTCGCAGGATAGCCGGTCAGTATTATGAAACATATATCACAGATAACGATACCCAGCGGAAAGCAGGGCTGTTCACGGAATATGATCGTCAGGCAGAGGAAGTGATCTTACAGGTGTGTGTTGGTATTATTTCCGTCTTATTAATTCGGGAACTTTTTGCGATTTTTGAAAACCGACGTGACACAGAGAGATTGATTCTGCATACATACGGCGGTACCAAAAAACAGATCAGAAGGTTGTGTTTGATACCGCATATTACTGCCGGGATTATATGTATTTTAATATTTAGTGCTGTGCAGGTCTTTACATTATAAGCACAGTACTGGAACACACTGTCAAAGGATGAGCCAACCCGTTTTTGATGGATTGGCTCATTTTTTATGTAGGAATCATATATGTTCAGGAAATTTTTATTTTTTGTGGCAGATTTGCGATATAATGTTGTCTGTGTAGGTAAGAGATATAGCGGAGGATAACTATCATGAAGAATAATAGAACCTATACAGCAAAAATCTTTGCGGTATTGACAGCAGCAGTATTACTTACCGGTTGCACCGTAACAGATACAGTTCACACATCTATGGCGAAACTTTGCGTATTTCGGCAAAGAAGTGACGGTACACCAATCCGAACTATGTTGACAAACGGTACAACATCAACGGTCTGTGTAGATCCATTGTGTCTGCATGATGACAGCTGTCCGCTTGCAGGTATCAGCAATCTGACCGGCGAAGGTGCCATTCCGATCGGAGATTCCTATTGCTTTATTTCAGGGGACCTCTCACAGGATGAAAACACCGGAATGATGTCCGGGGAAGTAAAACTGTGCGTCTATCAGATGACCGACGGCAGTATTCATATCCTTGAAACCTATCACGATAATGTCCTGCTTCTGTATGGATATGACCGGTATCTGTATTACACAACGGCAGTATACAGCCGAACAGATGCCGGAGACCAGTACGGCTATGTTCTGTACCGCGCTGATATCAATAGCGGAAAAATCATTGAAATACCGACGGACAGAGCCTATTCGAGCCTTGGAAATTCCATGGGTACTGGTGATATTCCATCTATTTATGCGATTGATGATGATCGGATTTACTGGTATGCACCCGGTGAAGATGGATACATTCATTATACTACCGATCTTGCCGGAAAGAATCGAAAAGAACTTCCGCTGGCAAATCCGCGAATTATGAACGGCGTATATTACGATGGCTGGGCGTACTACACCATGAACCGGAATGAGGGCAGTATTGCTGACTGCAAAACAGACCTGGAACGGCAGAAATTTCTGAATGAAAAAATTCTACGGCGGTATCATTTGGAAACGGAAAAAGATGAAATAATCGCAGACAATCTGGCAAGGTTCATTGTCACTGAAGCCGGAATTTTCTATACGGTGTATGAAACCGAACCGAAGGAAATCGAATTCAACAATGATACTTATTACGATATTTTTGCAGGAAAACTATACAGAATGAATCATGATGGAAGCAGCTCTGCACTGTTCTGTACACTGGAAGATGTGAATCTCAGTGTCTGGTCTGACGTATTTCTCGGATATGCAGACGGCAAGCTGGGAGTCGCTTATATGGACGCTGTAGAAAACGAATGGTTTGAGAGCGGATATGACTATAACATTGCGCCGGAGATTATTATTGTGGATACAACAGATAGTACATGGAAGAAAAGCAACGAAATTCATTAAGGACGGTATAAACCTATGAAAAAAACAATCTTAACACTTGCAGTCGCACTTCTGCTGCTCTGTACCGCGTGCGGTAAAACGGGAAAAGATCACGATACATTTTTTGATACATTTCTACTGACCGATATGCAGGTGGACGGTGTATCTGTCCCGGCCGTATTCAACCCAGCAAAAGGCACGACAACACCGCTCTGCACCGACCCGCTGTGCGATCACACGGAAAAGGCGGGATGCCCGTTTGGCGGATACAATAACATAAGCAGAAAACTTCACTATTACAATAACGCAATCTGGTACCTGCAGAACAACCCTGCGGCATCGGTTGCGGTCATGTGCTATGATTTGGACAGTGGCAGGGTCAGACAGGTATGTACCATTGCGGAACTCGCGGAATATGTTCCTGCTGAGATTCAGGGGAACGGCGGATTCGGGCATCAGTTTCTGGAAGGCTATTTCCGCTATGTCATCCGCAATGCCGACTTCA
>JAFZET010000304.1 GCA_017560565.1 Clostridia bacterium
TATCCATATCAGCAAAGCAGACTTCTGGAAGGCAGATGGCAGAATCCATGTCCAGGATAACCTGTACGGAGGACTTGCGCCTCTTGGAATGGTAGAAATTCTTCTGCCCCAGCTCGCTTATGCGGATTACAAAGTAGAACAGAATCTGGATGATGCCTATATCGAACTTCATCTAACCGCGGGAAAGATGACTGCCAATCTGAAAATCACGGTTTGTGCAGAAGAAAACACCATTCTTCTCGCGCTGGATCGTACCCATCCTGCCGTTTCCGCATCCATTGCTTTGATTCCGCTGGAAGGCGCAGAAGCAGAGGTAAGCAGCGGATATGACAGAGAAGTGCAATATGCAGCCCGCGGATTCCATACACCGGAGTGCAAATTTCCTACATATGGGATCTGCGTTATGAAACAGATATCCAGAACTGTGGATGATGGCAGAGAGCATATCCTCTGGGCGATCCATGTCTGCACCAACCACGACAGTGCTGCCTACAGAACACAGGCCATCGAAAAAGTCCGTGCCATGAATGAAAATGACTGCCGCAGACTGTACCGGAAGCATGATGAATGGTGGAAGTGCTTCTGGAGCAAGAGCAGCGTGGAACTGCCGGATGAAAAGCTGGAACTGTACTGGTACGCCAGTCTGTATGCAGTTGCCTGTTGTATGCGGAATAAGAACTTTCCCGGCGGTATCTGGGGGGCCTATGCAACCGCAGACGGTATGGGTTTCTGCGGGGATTACCACATGAACTATAACTATCAGGCACCGTTCTATGCCCTGACCTCTTCCAACCATACAGAACTGTTAGAACCCTATTCTGCGCCGTTGAACCAGTTTCTGCCAATCGGGAGACAGTACGCCCGAGAATTTCTGGGAATTGAAGGCTTTTTCCTTCCGTGCGGAGTCGGCCCATACGGAATGGAAACCTACTACAATCCCCTTGTCAAAGAACATGGCCATCTTTTCCATGGGCAAAAGAGCAATAGCATCTATGCCGCTGTCATTCCCATGATGCACTGGTACGGTACAAGAGATACAGAATTCGCAAAACGGGAATATTACGAATTTCTTCTGTCCGTGGCGGAATTCTGGGAAAACTATCTGGTGTTTGAAGATGATGCCTATCATATTTACAACGATGCATTGAATGAAGTAGGTTGGTACGAAGGGCCCGATCATATGCCCTATGGCCATGATGACAAAGATCCCATCGTATCCAAAAATCTGATCCGGATGTTGATGAAGCTGATGATCGATCTGTCTGGCACACTGGGGATGGACACTGAACGAATTCACAAGTGGCAGCACATCCTTGACCATCTGCCGGACGATGATACCTTTGAGAGTGAAGGAGAATCGATCCTGCGTGGCATTTCCGGCAGCGAAGAAGTCCGTGAACTGGCACTGGAAGCCATGTTTCCTGCAGGGCAGATCGGAAAATATACCACACCGGAGCTCTTCCAGGCAGCCAAGAATACCCATAAGCGGCTCGGCATCTGGGACAGTCATAACCGATTCTGCTCCTACTACCCTATGGCAGCCCGATTGGAATATCCTGCAGAGGAGATTACTGCGCACATTCATGATGTTATCGAAAATCGCGGTATGCCAAATGGGATGTTCCGGTATGGCGGCGGCGGATTGGAAAACAGCTCTGCAGTGCCGTCTACTGTGAATGAAATGCTGCTGCAGAGTTACGAAGGAATCATTCGTCTGTTCCCGGTATGGAACCAGGATGCACGCTTCCATGGACTCCGGGCATATGGTGCCTTTGTGATTGATGCAAGTCAGGAAAACGGTACAATGTATGCTGAAATTTTCAGCGAGAAGGGAATGCCTCTGACGCTGGAAACTCCCGGCAGTGGATATGTACTGATCCGGGGTGATGGAACGAAGCTGCCCCTGCAGGAAAAATTTATTACTGTGGCCACCCAAACAGGAGAGCGACTGATTCTCACCCAAGATACAGTAATTCTTTGATAATCCCATAAATCCGATACAATTCACTGTTTTTAACAAGCAATAAGCAGATTCGTATTACAATTTTTTCAGGAGGCATCTTATGTCAAACCCCATTCAAGTAGGTTTAGTCGGTCTGGGCAGAGCCGGTGACGGTATGCATCGCAGTACCCTCCTTTCACGTCCCGATAAGTATACCATCGCAGCCGTTTGTGACATTATTGAAGAACGTATAAACGCCTATGCCGAACAGTACGGCAGCAGAACATATACCAAAATAGAAGATCTAGTGAAAGATCCGGATATAGAACTGGTAATTATCGCCACGCGCAGTTGTGACCATTATGCCCATGCCAAACTGGCGCTGGAAGCAGGTAAGGATGTGGTTATGGAAAAACCCTACTGCATCTCCGCAGAACAGGCAAGAGAACTGGCGGTACTGGGCAACAAACCCGCTGGGCCTCATCTGTACATACACCACAACCGCCGGTTTGAATATGGCTTTGAAAAGGCCATGGAAGTGATTGATTCCGGTAAGCTGGGTCATGTATACGAAATAAAGCTCACCAGAAACAGCTATCATAGACGAAACGACTGGCAGACCATCTCCGAATTCGGTGGCGGGCAGCTTTTGAACTGGGGCCCCCATATCGTAGACCACTCTCTGCAGTTCTGTGGCGGTGACTACGTGAATATGTACTCCAACATCCAGCAGGTTGCGGCAGCTGGTGACTGTGAGGATCACATCAAGATTGTGTTCACCGGTGTCAACGGACGGATTGTGGACATGGAAATCTCCGGCGGTGTAGCACAGTCTACGCCAGAATACATGATTTACGGTTCCAGAGGTTCTATGGTATCCGACGGAAACCAGTTCCATGTGAAATATCTGGATCCCAATGTACAGCTTCCGAAGATCGAAGCCGACCCCAATACACCCGGTACGGGTGCATCTTTCGGCAATACTGAAGTGTTGACCTGGGTGGAAGAAGATATTCCCATCAGCACAGATCTGTGCGGCGGCACTATCCGTTACTGGGATCACATGTATGAAACCATTCGGGAAGGAAAGGCGTTCCCCGTAAATCTGGCAGAAGCACTGAAGGTTATTGAAGTGATCGATAAAGTGAAGTCTGGTACCATTTACGCCGGAAAATAAAACTTACAATCTGTAAAAAGAGAGGAATAACCATATGAAAATCGGTGTCCAGTTTTACACCATCCGTGACTTCTGCACGACAACCGACGATTTGGCAGAAAGCCTGAAGAGAGTAGCAGACATTGGATACACCACCGTCCAGATCTCTGGTACCTGCGCATTTGATGCAGTATGGATGGACGAACAACTGAAGAAAAACGGTCTGACCTGTGGGATCACCCACAATCCTTACAATCGTATTATCCAGGAAACCGATACTGTCATCGCCGAGCACAATACTTTTGGCTGTGATCACATCGGAATCGGCGGCTACTCCTGCACGCCGGAGGCAATGGCAAAGTTTGTGGAAGAAGCAGTTCCGGCTGCCAAAAAGATCCGTGATGCCGGAAAGCTGTTCATGTACCACAACCACCATTATGAATACCTGAACAAGTGGGAGGATGGCAGAACTATAATGGAGTATCTGGCCGAAAAATTCGATTCCTCCATTATGGGGTTCACGCTGGATACATACTGGGTAAAGTACGCCGGATACGAACCGCTGGAAGAAATCAAGAGACTGAAGGGACGGCTCCCCTGCGTACATTTCAAGGATATGTTCGATGACGGCAATGATCGTAAAATGTCCTGGGTCGGCGGCGGAAATACGCTGAATTTTGAAAAAATTGCTGCAGCTTTCATCGATGCAGGTGCCGGATACGCCTATGTGGAACAGGATGACTGCTACGGGGAAGATCCCTTTGACTGCCTGAAGAAGAGTTACGATTATCTTCGTTCCATCGGTCTGGACTGATTCTGCTGAAATAACGAGGAGGTTTTCAGTATGCGCAAAGACGAACGATTGGGAATGCTGCCGGATCCCTTTATATGCAGAGACGGACACCGGGTACAGAATATCGAAGAATGGGAATCCAGACGGCAGGAAATTCTGGAAGATGCAGTAGAACTGGAATTTGACGGAATGCCGCCGCAGCCGGAAGTATTCCGGGTAGAAGCCACCCATCTGCAGCCTAAAGGCTTTCCCTCCAGCTACCGGATTCACTGTGGCACAAAAGAAAAAACTTTCACATTCTGTATCTATGTATACAGACCAGCACTGGATGGTTGTCTGCCTGTGGTAGTGAACGGAGATCTGACCTACAACTGGTGCTGCAATGATGCAGTGATCGCCGAAGCGAACCGCCGCGGGTTTATTGTGGTTCGGTTCAATCGCAACGAACTGGCTCCGGACTTTGCGGATCCCGACAGACAGTACGGTATCAACGCACTCTGGCCGGAGCTGAAATTTACCGCCATTTCCGCATGGGCCTGGGGGTATCACCGTGTTATCGATGCGCTTGTGACACTGGACTATGTGGACAAGGAGCGTATTGCCATAACCGGACATTCCAGAGGGGGCAAGACTGTACTTCTGGCCGGAGCTACTGACACCCGAATCCGCTACACCTGTCCCAACGGAAGCGGGACTCACGGCTGCGGTGCATACCGGTTCAATCAGATTGAAAAACCTCGCCCGGACTCTCCATTCTATGCCATTCACAGTGAACCACTCGAATTATTGATGGAAGGCAGCGGTCACTGGATGGGTCAGGGACTCTGGGATTATGTAGGAAAAGAAGAGACTCTTCCCCATGATTCTCACTATTTCAAAGCACTGATTGCTCCGCGCTGTTATCTGGAAACCAATGCCTATGGTGATATCTGGGCAAATCCTCGCGGCTCATATCTGTCTTTACTAGCAGCCAGGGAAGTCTGGAAACTCTATGGAGCCGAAGACAAGTGCGCATGCCGGTACAGAGAAGGCGAGCATGATCACGACTGGACAGATTTCAATGCTCTGTTTGACTTTATGGAAGCGGATATAAACGGAACCGCTTTGCCGGAAGATATTACCAGAGAACCCTATACGGATATGGAGCCGCTGCATGACTGGACAATATAAAAGCGGCTGTGCTGTAGTTTTTTGAAATTTTTGGAATAAAAACAAAAAACAAAGAAAGGAAATCCTCTTATGAAGAAGTATTTTACCCGTACCATCACCATTATGCTGCTGCTGTCTCTGCTCACCTCCTGTGGTGCAGCCGTGACAGAAACCTCTGCAGATACCATTGCAGCAGAAACAGAAACAACACCGGCAGAAACTGATGACAGCTGGCGTGAAACTTCCGATGAGATCGGGGATATCACATTTGACGGACGTACCTATACCGTCCTGTTTCGTGATATTCCCCACTGTCTCCGGGAAGTCACCGCAGAAGAGCTCACCGGGGATGTTATCAACGA
>JAFZET010000305.1 GCA_017560565.1 Clostridia bacterium
ACATAAAATAAAATTTCGGGTACAGGGAACTATCACTACTGTGTTTCCTGTACCCATCCAAGGAGGAATTATCATGACTACTACCACCCCCACCACCGCATTTATCCCAGCCAAACGGACGTACACCGTCGAGGAAATTGCCATTATGCTGGGCATCGGGAAATCCAAAGCTTATGCCCTGGTTAAAGAAGGGCATTTCCGGACTGTACGGATAGGTTCAACATTTCGGATTTCCAAGCAGTCCTTTGACGAATGGCTCGACCGCCAGGAATTCTAACAGGAGGTATCATATGGCATCTATCATCAAACGCAAGAAGTCCTACTCCGTGGTGTACAACTACACCACGGAGACAGGTGAAACCAAACAGAAATGGGAAACCGTCCGTAACTATCAGGACGCGCTGAAACGCAAGGCTGAAATTGAAAACGAACAGCATCACGGGAACTTCATTCCCCCTAGTGATCAGACAGTACGGGAATTTTTGTATGATTTTGTCGTCCTGTACGGCGAGAAGAAGTGGGGCGTCTCCATGTATGATGGCTGCACCGCTCTGATCGAAAACTACATAAATCCACTGATAGGCGATCTGAAGATCCAGAGCATTACCACACGTACCACAGACCAGTTTGTACAGGAACTGCAGAAAACCCCTGCTGTCGGAACTGCGGTAAAACCTAACAAAGACGGCAGAATGGTAACAGACAAAACAATCGAAAAGATCATCAAGCTGCTCCGCTGTGCCTTCGGACAGGCTGTCCGCTGGGAGCTCCTCAGCAAAAATCCTTTTGAACACACGCTTTGTCCTCAAACCACTTATGCCAAGCGTGATATCTGGGATGCGGACACCATCATGAAAGCGCTCAACGAGTGCGAAGATAGTCGTTTGTACATTGCCATGAACCTGTCCTTTGCCTGCTCTCTGCGTATGGGCGAGATCCTGGGTTTGACCTGGGATAACGTTCATATCGAAGAAGACATAGCCAATGACAACGCCTGGATCTACATCGATAAGGAACTGGAACGGGTTTCCAAACGGGCCATGGAGGCTCTTGGAGAGAAAAACATCATTAAAGTGTTTACCCCTCTCATGCCTAACACCAGTACCAGAGTGGTTCTGAAAACCCCTAAGACAGAGTCCAGTGTACGTAAGGTCTGGCTGCCCAAAACCCTTGCGTATATTCTGCGGGAATGGCGGGACGCTCAAAATGAACTGAAGGATTATCTTGGTGACGAGTACCAGGACTATAATCTGGTCGTTGCTTTACCAAACGGTCGTCCCTGCGAGAATCGTGTTATCTCCAAGGAATTTGAAAAGCTTAAAGAAAAAGCCGGCCTACCCAATGTTGTTTTTCACTCTCTCCGGCATTCCAGCACCACTTATAAACTGAAGCTGAATCACGGTGATCTGAAAGCCACACAGGGGGACACGGGACATGCCCAGTTGGATATGATAACCGATATTTATGCTCACATTCTGGATGAGGACCGCAAGATCAACGCCCAGAAGTTTGAAACAGCTTTCTATGGTACCAGAGATCTGCGTAATGTAAGATCGCCGCAGGAACCTGCACAGGAGCCTCAGCAGAATGTTGATCTGGCTGCTCTGATTGATCAACTGCAAAAGAATCCCGAACTGGCGGCTACACTGGCATCGCTGATTGCAGCGGGGTCCAAATCTTCTGAGTAAATTCTGATCAGTGAGATAAATAGATAGCTTTGACTACTGCCAAATCTACCCAAAGTACCAGAAACTCATCTCTCTGGTACTTTGAGGTTTATGGCAGAATCAGTATCTCCGTCCCTATTTTTTGTAATATCACTTATAATAATTTGTAATTCGCAACCCAAAATCGTAATATTTTTTATTTTTTGCAATTCAGTTGTTGTTATTTTGCAACACCATTGACTAATATTGCAATTTCTGTTATAATACTATAAAACAAACTATAAAGAATTGAGGAATTGCCATGTTACCGGAAGAACTGCATGATCTGATAGACCGCATCCTGGTCCGCAGATGCGAAATGCAGAATATTGAGCTGAAACGTTCCGCAAAAGGTACGCCGGAAAAGCTGTATGATTCCCTGTCCAGCTTCGCCAACCAATCCGGTGGGGGGATCATTCTTTTCGGAATTGATGAGAAGAATGATTTTGAAATCACCGGTGTCTATGACCCACAGGATCTGCAGACCAGAGTAACCGATCAGGCACTGCAGATGGAACCGGTTGTCCGTCCGGTATTTACCGTCACGGAATATGACGGTAAAACCATTGTCAGTGCAGAAATCCCGGAATGCGAAACCATCTCCAAGCCCTGTTTCTACAGAGCCGCAGGCCGGATTCGTGGTTCCTACATCCGTGTGGGTGAGTCCGACCAGCCTATGACGGAGTATGAGGTATACAGCTACGAAGCCTATCGAAAAAAGATCCGGGATGAACTGCGGACAGTAGACCGGGCAGCCATCAAGGATCTTTACAAAGATACATTGACCGAGTATTTCATCAAACTGCGGCAGGCAAAACCGAATCTTGCCCGACATAACGAAGAACGGATTCTGCAGCTGCAGGGACTTACGGAAGATAATCAGCCCACCGTAGCAGGACTGCTTTTGCTTGGCGAATATCCGCAGGCATTTTTTCCGCAGATGAGTATCACTGCCATGCTGGTAGACGGTACGGAAATCGGGCCTGTGGGAGAATCCGGTGCCAGATTTCTGGACAACAAGCGGATCGAAGGTACCATTCCGCAGATGTTGGAAGAAGCCATGATCTTTGTCCGCCGGAACATCCGCACTGCTACGGTAATCACACCTGATGGGAAACGGGATGACCGTCCGGAATATCCGCTGATTGCCGTCAGAGAAGTAATTCTGAATGCCCTGATTCACAGAGACTACAGCGTGCATACAGAAGATTCTCCCATCCGGATCGTGATTTACAAGGATCGGCTGGAAGTGGAAAATCCCGGCGGTCTGTATGGTCGGCTGACTGTCAATGATCTGGGAAAAGTCCCGGCTGATACCCGTAATCCCTTTATCGCCGGAAATCTGGAAGTGATGATCGACACCGAAAACCGTTTTTCCGGAATCCCAACGATCTGTCACGAAATGCAGAAAGCCGGACTGCCGCCCCCGGTATTTGAGAGCCGCAGGGGTACCTTCAAGACAATTCTGTACAACACCTCTGCTCAGAAAGAAGAACAACAGGTTCACGATGCACAGCCTGCTGCAGCACTAAGTATCTCCGAACGGATTCTGGAATACTGCAGAACACCCCGTTCCAAAGAAGAGATCGCTGCACATCTGGAAATCCGTGCAGTCTATTATGTAGTGTCCAAATATCTGAAACCGCTTGTGACATCCGGGAAATTGCAGCTGACAATTCCGGAAAAACCGAGTAGCCGGAATCAGAAATATCAGACTGTCTCTGAGTAACAGAAAAAATTTTTCCGAACAGAATACAATACAAATATCACTGGTAACAACCGGTTCCAACTCCCCCGGCTAAGCTGCAATTAGCAGGGCAGAGGAATCTATCAGCAGCATCATTGAAAATGTTCCGTATTAGCAGATATACAGCTTTTATGCAGTTTGTAGTATCCAACATATCTCTGCTCTCTATCACTCACAAGACATAAAAAAGTGCCGAAATCTCATGAAATCGGCACCAAATGACGTCCCCGGGCGGAATTGAACCGCCGGCGTTTCGCTTAGGAGGCGAACCCTCTATCCAACTGAGGTACGGAGACATATTCATTTTTTCGGATATGGTATACTGCACCATTACAGTACAGTATACCATATCCCTTCTGGTTTTGCAAGGCTTTTTGAAAATTCATTCTGCGGTTTCCGCCGGCGGCGTGTACCCTTCCGGATATTCAAACGCACCGATTTTCCGGAACAGATCCAGATGGCGGGCGTGGTATTCTTCCATTTTGTCCCCCTTCATCCGGTTGATGGTGGTCAGTTTTTTCAGAGCGATCACAGTATCTTCCCCAAAAATCTGCACGGAACTGTAATACTTATAGAACTTCGTTTCACTGAGCCGCAGTCCGCAGGTGTCTACCGCTCCTTCCGGCACGTAGCCGAATATTTCTTCCAGCGGTACAAAGGCTTCCGCCGATGCCACGCTTGCATACTGATCCGGCGCAAACAGGCAGATCAGAGAATCCCCCGCCATGATCTCATAGGTGAACTGCTCCGCCGTCTGGGCATTGGACTGTCTGTCCACCGCAAATTCTTCTCCGGCAGCCAGTGCAGCCTCCTGTGCGTCCAGCATCTGCTCCGCCGTCATATAGACCAGATCATTGAATACGATCTTCTTCTCACCGTCACCGTTGTAGTCCTCCATCAGATCCGACAGACTGATAGAAACAGCCTGGCTCTGGTTGGGCGTAAAATACAGCGGTCCCGCATAGAGGATTTTGATATCCGGATTGCTCTTGCCGATGAACTGTGCAGCCAATGTGATAAAAATAAACGCAAAAGCGGCGGTAATGATGGTCTTCCATTTGTGATGGTACCAGAAATTGGAAAACCAGCTCCCTTTTTCGGCTTCCGGCTGTACTTCTTCCGTATCTGTCCCCAGTGCCTTCAGTCGTTTGGCGGCATTGGACTGGTATATTTCGTTTTCAGCCTGTTCTTCCCCATGGGTATTTCTTTCTTCCGGGCACATAGCGTTTCTCCTGTCCTGATATGGAAATACAGTATACACCATTTTTGTTGACCTGTTATTGTTTTTTTATGAACAATTTGATACCATGTCCCGATGAAAATTACATATCCCGATGACAGAACAGGGAAAATGTGGTATACTGTGGGCAGATACATCACGGAGGTACAGTTATGTTTATAGATGCTTTTCTGAAAACGCTGAACCCCTTTTCCATCGCCCGGCAGAAGGATGGTTCAGCTGTAACACTTCCCACCGAAATCACCGCGGACAGCGACAGGATCATTGCCCGGCTTCCCAAAGAACAGATTCCGCCGGATACAGCCGCACTGGATTTTCTTCCGGATTTTTTCATCGGCAAAGAAGGGGAGGACGGCTACATGGTCTTCCCCGGCAATATGCTGTGCCGGTTTTCCGGACATGAAAACGTGACAAAGCAAGCCTGTTCCCCCATCATGCCTCTGTTCGGTGCAAAAACATCCGCATTCTGCTTCGCCGGCGTCATCACCGGCAACCGGGAAGACAGCATTATTATGGCAGACATACGGGACGGGCAATACCGAACCTATCCCCGGTTTCAGCTGGAAGGGGACGGTGCACCGGCGGATCTTCAGGTGGAATATATTTTTCTCATCGGTGAAGATGCGGACTACTCCGGTATGGCACGGGCGTACCGGAATATGCGCCTGAAGGACGGACTGATACCGCTGAAAGATCGTGCAAAAACAAAACCTTCCCTTGCCTATGCAGTGGATGCGCCCTACATCCGGATCCGTATGGGGTGGAAGCCGGTCCCCTCTCCCGTGCCGGAACAGACCCCGGAGACAGAACCACCCATGTTCACTGCCTGTGGGTGCGGACAGGTCAGCCTGCTGCTGGATGCCATGCAGAAGTCAGGGATCGATAAGGCGGAGCTGTGTTTGGTTGGCTGGAACATCCGGGGACATGACGGACGCTGGCCCCAGGCACTGCCGGTGGAAGAAGGAATCGGCGGGGAAGTGGGTCTGCGTGCCCTGATCGCCAAGGCTCAGTCCATGGGTTACCAGATCACCTGTCACACCAACAGCTCTGACGCTTACCGGATCGCCGACTGCTGGGACGATGGATTCGTGCGGAAGAACAGAGACGGCTCTCTCCAGAAAGGCGGCACATGGAGCGGCGGGCAGATGTACAATACCTGCCCCAAAGCCACTTATGAAATCAGCCGCACCATGCTGGATCAGGTGTATGCCCTGGGCTTCCGGGGACTGCATTACATTGATGTGGTGTCCGTTGTTCCTCCGAAAAAGTGCTGTGACCCCAACCATCCCCTGACCAGAGCGGAAGACCGGGAATGGTATACGAAAATTTTCCGGTATGCGGCAGACAAAATGGGCGGGATCGCTTCTGAGGGCGGCTTTGACCACATGAGCGATATTCTGGACTATGGTCTGTACATCCATTTCGGCGGCAACCGGACAAACCCTCTCTGCGACGAAGACATCCCCCTGTGGCAGATGGTCTATCACGGCATCATCCTCCACAATCCTTCCACGAACACCGTCAACTACCCCCTGAAACCGACGGATTCCCTGCTGGAAGAAGTGGAATTCGGCGGCAGACCCAGTTTTTATTATTACTCCCGCTTTGTCACCGAATCGGAAACCCGGAAAAACTGGATGGGCACAGTGGATATGCGCTGCAGCACTCCGGATGAACTTGCGGAAAGCATTGCTGCCCTGGCACAGTCCTACGAAGAATACAAAACCCGCCGGGATCTGCAGTACTGCTTCATGGATCGGCACGAAAAGCTGGCGGATGGGGTATATAAAGTAACCTACTCCGACGGCACGGTGGTTCTGGTAAACCGGGGAGAAGCAACATACGAACCGGAAACACTTGCAGGAAAATCCTATAAAATCCTGCGCAGACAAAACTGAACAAAAAAACAGGAAGTATCCCGGCACGGCAGTCAGGATACTTCTTATTTCTTCTCTCTTATGTAAACAATGATTAACACATTTATACAGAACACACGAAAGGTGCAAAACGGAATCCCCCGACACGCCTCGTGAAGGGAACAAAGTGAAACCAATGCGCCCCCTTTTACAAAGGGGGTGGCACACCGGCAGGGCACTCTCCTATTGCAGTCTGAAAATCCGGTGTGTCGGGGGATTCCAGCTTTGCACTGTCCGTTACTTCTGTTAATCATCATTGACTTATGTCTTATCTGGAATAAAACGGTGCAACCATATCCATCAGAGCGGCGTATGTCTGCTGTACTTTTCCCGAAAACTGCTCCGATGCCGGGATCCGCACCAGACAGGGATGATCCGACCACGCCGCAAAGGAGCGTTCATTGGACAGAAGCGCATCCTCCCTTCCTGCCTCCAGCCGCAGATCATTACCGCTTTTCACATCAAAAGGCAGATCCGCCCTTGTAGCCAGGGAATCCAGAAACAGTACCCCCTGATACCGTGCCAGAAGCCGCTTCCGGGAGTATTCAAAGCTCCGGCAGATGGTTCCGAAGGTCTCCGGCGGCAGATAGGCTCCACCGTCACAAAGCCCTCTGTCACAGAGCAGCAGAACCGGCAGTCCTGTTTCCTTTGCTTTGGGCAGCATACGGCGGAAAGCACGGTTTTCATTCTGCAGCTGATGCCGGAAAACGGTATGCTGAAATGCCACATTGCCGTACCGATCCGGCGTGTATCCCCGGCGCAGCAGCTCGGTGGCGCATTCTCTGACATAGCCTGCAGGGATCCCGCTGTCTGCCAGAGCCTCCCGCAGGGCTTCCAGCATCCGGCTTTTCCCTGCCGAGACGCCTCCTGTCAGCACGATCCGTATCACCCGGCGGGGCGGTGTTTTTGTGTTGTTCATCTTGCTCCTCTTTTCCCGATCATCAGCCAAAGAATACCGTTCCCACAGACCACGCCTTCACATTTGGGATTGTCACCGTATACACATCCGGCATATCGGTTTTCTGCAGTGTCAGCTCCGTCTCCGGTGTATACTGTCCCATATAGGTCACTTTTTCTCCGGCAGGTCTGTATACCTGCAGTATCATCTCGCCGCTGTCTCCCACCGTAGCATTGGTCACACTTGCCTGGGTCAGTCTGCCGTCAGCACTGCATCTGGACTGCAGCAGTGCCTTGATGGGGGTGATGATCTCCGCAGGCTGTCTGTGACCGGAGATATATGCGGCGGCTTCCAGATACTGTACTCTCTTGGCATTGCTCTTGGTTCTTCCCCAAAAATCAAAACCGAACACTGCCCATTTCGCACCGCTTTCCAAAGTGATCACCGCACTGGCGTACTTGCCGGTGGACGAAAACTTCTTGATCCCGGCGTTCTTCACGGCGATGCATTCTTCCTCCGGCGTATCGGCAGGTACCACCCGGACATATTCGCTGAGGATATCCGTTCTTGCGGGATCCTTTACGTGCAGTTCCCAGTCGCCGGATTTCCCCCAGGGACCGCCCCAGAGCCATCCTGCAGAAGTTCCGTTCACCGGATGTTCCGTAAACCGCTCGCTGAACTTTGCCACACTGATCTCCACTGCTTCCACCGGCAGAGAAACGCCTCTGTCAGCAAGAATCCGCAAAGCCCGTCCATCGGTAATCACCGGGACTGTCAACAGTTTTTCGATTTCGTGATCGCTGAGCTGGGCGGCATTGGCGGCGTGGAGCAGCCGTACATCATCGGGTGACGGATTGTGGTTCATAGTGATGGAGAAACCGTTAAACCGCAGTTCTCTTGCCACACCGTAATGCTGTGTGGTATATCCGCCGAGGATCTCGCCGCTGGGATTCGGTTTGCCTTCTTCCGGCAGAACCAGCGTCCATCCGGCGGACTTGGTACCGTAAGTACCCGCTCTGAGCTTTTCCCAGTAGGGTCTGTGGGCGGCAAAGGCGGCAAACATTTTCTCATGCCATTCCATGGGCTCATAGTCGTTCATCAGCATGGCATAACTCATGGCATTGTTGCCCCCCGCCATATAGTAGGAGGTTTCAAAGCAGGTGCCGCCGATGCTCTTGCCGAACACCACATCCGGCAGGCTTTCGATTTCGGGGCGCAGATCGGTGACATACTCCGGTTCCATCCGGTTCTGGGCATCCAGATCCTCCAGTTTGCTCACAAAAGTGGAGGGATCGTGGTCGTTGTAGCTGCCGCCGCCTGGACGGGATCCGGGTTCGTGACCGGTGCTTTCGTACATGGCTTCCATGATGTACCGGGTATTGTTGCCCACGTACCCGCCGTGGAACCCGTGCTGATAACTCATGATGCATTCCGGTGCTTCCGTATGGATCATACGACCCATTTCCCGTGTGAAATCAGCAATCCCGTCACGGATAAACTGAATATGTCTTTCCCGCCATACAGGATCCCCTGTGCTGATCTCCTGCACCAGAGCTTCTCTTGTAAAATCACTGCCATACAGCACGTTGAATCTCGCCATACAGGCATCGCAGAAGCAGCCGTACTGCACCGGCGCATGGTTGGTGGGGCGCAGATCATCATCCACCCACACCGCATAGGGGCGGATCTTTTTCACATATTCCCGCAGTGCCGCCAGTGTGTATTCCCGGAAATGCTTCCCGTTCCAGCAGAAGGCGTACCCGGCTACCGTACCATCATGCCCTACTATATGCTCCACGGGAGAGCCTTCATACACCAGCCCGGTGCAGTCCTGTGCCGACATATATTCCCCGTGCCCGATGCTGTTGGAAAGCTGCAGAGACACCCGCAGTCCCGCCGCACGGAGCTTTTCCGCCTGCATAGAAAGAATTTCTGCGGCACGGCGATGGGTTTCCAGCTTGGGGAAGCCGTAATCGGTAGCCAGCCAGACTTCATCGCAGCAGCCGGGATGGGCGGTTACTGCCTGAATAAACGAATCCACATAAGCGGGATCTTTCTGTGTATTGCTGCCCAGACGCTGTGTAAGCATAGGATACCTCTCACATGATGGTGAAATCTAGAATGCAGAATTTAGAATTCTCTTATCTTTATCATAGCATAACTCTCCCATGGGTGCAAGGGATTTCGACAAAAAAATACTGCCTCTGTGAGACAGTATTCCGTTACGATCCGGTTTCCCGCAGGAGATTCCCGTTCATCTCATTATATGGGGAAAGAGTGATCACACGGTACCGGCAGTTTTTTCCCTTGAAAGTATCCAGCGAACCGTCATACCGGTATATATACGCCGTATTGCTGTTGCAGGGCGCCATGAGAATATACGCACTGTTCAGCCGCAGCAGATAATAACGGTTTTCGTCCCAGTCCGGCGATGTTATATCCGGTGTGATTTTCATCCATTTCAGATCCGCCACACCTCCTTCGTCCAATCCAGAATATCATATCTTCATGAACATACCCTTTTCGTCCTGTAAACAATCCGTGTCCGCTGCAGAATTTCCACTTTTTTCGTCCATCCTCTGTACTTTTCCCATCATTTATTATATAATAGACGCAAAGACAAAGCGAAAGGAAGTATATCCCCATGTCCATTCAGGATCTTGTAAACGAATATAAATATAAAATCGAGCTTCACGCACACACGAGCCCCTGCTCCGGCTGCAGCGAAATCCCGCCGGAAAAGATCATCGAAATCCTTGCCGCCAAAGGCTACCATGCCGTGATGATCACCAACCATTTCTATCCCGGCGGTTCTTTCATGAAAGCCGAAGATCCGGTGGGTGAATACCTGCGTGACTTCTATGCCGCCAAAGAAGCCGGTGAAAAAGCCGGTATGAAGGTCTACATGGGCGCAGAATACCGTTTTTCCGAAAACAGCAACGATTATCTGGTGATCGGTGTGAACGAAGCGTTCCTGCGGGAAACCGTTACCCGGCTGGATATGGGCATTGACGCCTTCTACAAAGAATATCACAGAGATTCTCTCCTGATCCTGCAGGCGCATCCCTTCCGAAACGGTATGACACCGGTGGATCCCGCCTCCCTTGACGGTGTGGAATCCATGAATCTGCATCCCCACCACAACTCCCGTGTCTCCGTAACCTCTTCCTACCAGAAGGAACACAACTTCCCGGTAGTCACCATCGGTTCCGACCTGCACCACTGGGGACACGAAGGGCACGCCGCCACCCGGACAAAAATCCTGCCGGAAAACGAAGCCGCACTGGTTTCCCTCCTGCGGAGCCGGGACTACCTGTTTGAGATCGGCGGCGCCGTGATGTTCCCCTACCTGTACTTCTGATAAAACCATATTTTCATATACACCCAAGCGAAAGGAGATTTTCGTATGTGGAAACAGAAACTTTGTCTCGGTCTCGGTCCCGTGAAGGGTGTCTCCCCTCTGGATCAGATTGAACTGTATCACCGCACCGGATTTGAAGGCTTTTTCTCCGGCTGGGGCGGACAGGAAGATTTCCGCAAAAAGGCAGACGAACTGGGCATGATCTACCAGTCCATCCATGCGCCCTTCACAAAAGCCGCCGATTTCTGGAAAGGCGGAGATGCGGCAGAAGCGGCTGTGGCGGAACTGATCGCCTGTCTGGAAGACTGCGCCCGGGTAGAGGTTCCCATCATGGTTGCCCACACCTTCATCGGCTTTGAAGATCACGATCCTAACGAAACCGGCGTGGAAAACTACGGCAGAGTCTGTGCCAGAGCCAGAGAACTGGGCGTACAGGTTGCTTTTGAGAACACCGAAGGGGAAGAATATCTTGCCGCCGTCATGGAGCTGGCAAAGGTTTACCCCGGGACTGTGGGCTTCTGCTGGGACACCGGACATGAAATGTGTTACAACTACAGCAAAGATATGCTCGCCCTGTACGGGGATCTGCTGATCGCCACCCACCTGAACGATAATCTGGGCATCAAGGACTACGGCGGCAAGATCACCTGGATCGATGACCTGCATCTGCTTCCTTTTGACGGCATCGGTGACTGGAAAGATATCACCGGACGGATGAAAGCGCACGGTTACGATGGCATCCTGACCTTTGAGCTTGGCATCGGCAGCAAACCGGGCAGACACGATAACGACAAGTACCTCGCCATGGATCCGGAAGTGTACGTGGCGGAAGCCTACAACCGTGCCTGCAGAGTAGCGGCGCTGCTTGCGAAGTAAGAAGTAAGAGGGAAGAGATAAGAAGTACATGATCTGCTTCTTTTCCCTGCATCCGCAGTATTTTCTGTACACCGGATGTATATCTCCGTAAAATACAACCAAAAAATAACGGCAGATCCTGTCCACAAATACAAGGTCTGCCGTTTACTGTTTCTGTACGCCTGAAAAAAGATAAAATTACTTCTTATTTCTTATTTTAATTTAATTAAACTCAAGCCGCTTCATATCCCGGTACTGCCGTCTGGTGATGGCTTCTCTGTACTCTTTCTTTTCCTCATCCGTTTCCGGGATTACCGGCGGTACGGGAAGCGGTTTTCCATCGCCGTCAATGGCTACGATCACCAGATGTGCCTTGTTGATCTCCGTGCGGCTGCCGTCCAGATGTTCCACATAGGTACGCACACAGATCTCCATGGAGGTTCGTCCGGCATAGGTAATGTAGCCCCGCAGAATCACGGTGTCGTTGACCAGGGCGGGGGCTGTAAATTCCAGAGAATCCACTGCCGCTGTGGTCACATTGCAGCCGCAGTGCCGTCGGGCAGTCACGCAGGCCACCACATCGATCCATTCCATCAGCTGACCGCCGAACAGCCGGTTATAGCCGTTCATGGAGCCGTATGTCAGGATCTGTACCTGCTCTGTCCGGGATACGGATACCGGTTTACCGGATAAAGTGCTCTTGGATGCATCAGTCTGTTCCATCTTCTGTCCTCCTGCTGTACATTTCTATTGTATACAGTATACCATCCATTTGTGTACGCGGTGTGTTTGGTTTGTAAATGCTTTTTTCTCTTCCGGCAGAATCCACGAAGGAAAAACCATATTTTTCAGGATTTTTTATACCCAAATGATCCGGAAAGGGTTGATTTTCCTTCTGTTGTATGCTAAAATATATTGAATAATAGTGCCAAAGCAACGTTTGTCTCAATGCAACGGTTTTATCTTCAAAATTAAATCTTTCCTGCAGAAAGGAAACGACTTATGCGTAATTATGTACTGAGCTGCTGCTCCACAGCGGATCTCTCCAAAGAACATTTTGAAGCCAGAGAGATTTA
Source organism: Clostridia bacterium (assembly GCA_017560565.1). Taxonomy (GTDB): domain Bacteria; phylum Bacillota; class Clostridia; order Oscillospirales; family CAG-272; genus UMGS1696. The sequence goes on from JAFZET010000305.1 coordinate 12,800, forward strand.
CTATCTCTGCTTCCACTATACCATGGACGGCGTGGAACGACTGGACGATCTGGGACAGTCCATGCCCTTCGATCAGTTTTATGCAGCCATGGTAGCCGGTGCCGATACCAAGACCTCTCAGGTCAGTGCCGGCGAATATATGGAACATTTTGAGAAATTCCTGTCTCAGGGCAAGGATATTCTCCATGTGACCCTGTCCTCCGGCATCTCCGGCTCCCATATGTCTGCCAAGGCAGCTGTGAAGGAACTGGAAAAGAAGTATCCCGACAGAAAAATCTGCATCATTGACTCCCTCGGTGCCTCCTCCGGCTACGGTCTGATCATGGATACCCTGGCTGACCTGCGGGACGGCGGCATGGGATTTGAAGAGCTGTCTGCCTGGGTGGAAGAAAACAAGCTGAAGATGCATCACTGGTTCTTCTCCTCCGACCTGACCTTCTTTGTCAAGGGCGGCAGAGTGTCCAAAACAGCCGGTGCCATCGGCGGGCTTCTGGGGATCTGTCCCCTGCTGAACATGGATCTGGAAGGGCATCTGATCCCCCGGGAAAAGATTCGTCCCAAGAAGAGAGTGATCCAGCGCATTGTCGAAATGATGAAGGAACACGCAGATAACGGTGCTGACTACAACGGTAAATGCTACATCAGCCAGTCTGCCTGCTACGAAGACGCAAGAGCGGTAGCAGATTTGGTGGAAGCCGCTTTCCCCAAGCTGAACGGTAAAGTGGAAATCAACCACATCGGTACCACCATCGGCAGCCACACCGGTCCCGGCACCGTAGCCCTGTTCTTCTGGGGTGACAAACGAGCCGACTGATCGGGCATATTTCAGACTTTCAAAGGGTAGTATAATGGTAAACAATCTTGCATTTACAGAAGATCTCCAAAGCGATGAACGGTATCTGGACGGCGAAATGATGGCCAACATGGTCAGAGGCGGTGCCGCCAATCTCCGTTCCAACGCCAGAGAGGTCAATGATCTGAACGTATTCCCCGTTCCGGACGGCGATACCGGCGACAATATGAGTATGACCATGGAAGGCGGGGTTGCCGCACTGGAAGGTGTAGATTCCAACAGTCTTGCCGATGTTATGGAACATATCTCCCGGGGGATGCTGCTGGGTGCCAGAGGGAATTCCGGCGTCATCCTGTCCCAGTTCTTTGCCGGGATGAACAAAGGGTTCACAGCCTGTGAAAAAGCGGATGCCCACATCGTTGGTTCTGCACTGGAAGAAGGGGTCAAGCAGGCCTATTCTTCCGTAATTACCCCCACCGAGGGAACCATCCTGACCGTTGCCAGAGAAGCGGTGGAATATGCCGTTTCCCGGATTGATGACAACACCACCATCCCCGCTCTGTTCTCCGATCTGACCACCGAAATGTACGCCTCCCTCCAGCGGACACCGGAAATTCTGGAAGTGCTGAAGGAAGCGGGCGTGATCGACAGCGGCGGTGCGGGACTGTTCTACATCATGCTGGGCTTCTCCAAAATTCTCCAGGGAGAAGAGATCGAAGCGGCTATTGTTTCGGCACAGGCTCCCAAAGCAGCCGCTGTCAATCTGGACGCCTTCGGTCCCGACAGCGAAATGTCCTACGGCTACTGTACGGAAATGCTTCTGCGGCTCCAGAACGCCAAGGTGGATATTGACGCCTTTGATGTATCCGTCATTATAGAATATCTCTCTTCCATCGGTGATTCCATTGTCTGTGTGAAGAACGACAGCATCGTCAAGCTTCACGTACACACCCTGACCCCCGGCAATGTTCTGACATTCTGCCAGCAGTTTGGGGAAGCGCTGACCGTGAAGATTGAAAATATGAATGTCCAGCACAGCGAAGTGGAAGCAGCCAAGACACCTGCTCCTGCTGCCAAGCGGGAAAAACCGGTCAAGGAACACGGAACCGTAGCGGTAGCTTCCGGTGACGGCATTGCGGATCTGTTCCGCCAGCTGGGCGTGGATGCGGTGGTTTCCGGCGGACAGACCCAGAACCCTTCCGCACAGGATTTCCTCTCCGCTTTTGAAGAAGTGGGTGCAAAGCACATCTATGTGTTCCCCAACAACGGCAATATCGTCATGGCAGCTAAACAAGCCGGCCAGCTCTACGACAAGGGCGAAGTCCACGTGATTGAGAGCAAGGATCTGGGGCAGGGCTATGCCGCCATTTCTTCCCTGAACTTCCAGTCGGACGATGCCGAACTGATCGCCGCACAGCTGACGGAAGCCATGGGATACGTAAAGACCGGTGCCATCTCCACTTCCATCCGGGATGCGGATATCAGCGGCGTGCACATCGAAACCGGGGACTACATCGGCTTCATGGGCAAGGAAATGCTGGTTTCCTGCAAAGATCTGGACAAGGCGGCGGAAGAACTGCTTGTAAAAATGGGCGTGGATACCGGCGAGGTCTACATGGTCACCGCTTTCACCGGCATAGATGCACCGGCAGATGTGATCGAATCCCTGGAGACCTACATGGCTGAAAACTTCCCCGATGTGGAGTTTTACACCGTGGCAGGCGGTCAGGAAGTCTATCCCTTTATCTTTGTAGCTGAATAAAACTGCAATCAACAACAGGACTGCACTGTGGTACCTACCGCAGAACAGTCCTGTTTCTTTATTCAGCTGCTTCCCACTGTGCCATCACAGCCGCCGCATGGGAAATATCCGGCACCACAGCATCCGCCGCTTCTGCCAGACAGGCACGGCTTTCTGCATTCCCTGCCACAGCGATCACACGGATTCCGCCGTTTCGGGCAAAGCGGATGTCGTTCATGGTATCCCCCACCATCACCAGCTCGTCCTTCGTGTACCCGAACTGTTCACAGATCAGCTCGATGCACATCGGATCCGGCTTGGGTGCCAGAACACCGTCATCGGTACAGACCGCACTGAAATAATGACCGATATCCATGGACAACAGACATTGTCTTGTTACGCCGGGACCATCCGTGGTCACAAGAGCCAGCTGTCTTCCCTGACGGATATGTTCACCCAGCACGCCTCTGATATTTTCGCAGGCAGGACGGATCTCCCCTTCCGGTGCGTGGCGGTGATACAGCAGCTTTGTCAGCCGTACTACTTCCTCCCGGTCGCATACCACGCCGGCATCCGTCAGAGCCCGGTGCATTTCCTCACCCATCTGCTCATACGTTCCCCAGCACAGTACCCCCCGTACATCCGTGATACCGTCCCGTATCCCCATGGCTTCATACAGGGTTTCCGCAAGGGCGGGATCGACCTTCAGTTCTGCCAGCATTTCCGGTACCGCCAGCCGGGATACCGTCACCCAGAAGGCATCAAAGTCCATCAGCGTACCGTCTTTATCAAAAATCACCATTCTGATCGGTTTCATTGTTTTTCCTCCGTCTTATATTTCCGCAATCACCCGGCAGGGCAGTCCCGTCATCCCGGCAAAACGCATGGGATAGGTGTGGAACAGTGCTCTTCCCCCTGCATCCAGCACCGCTTTCAGACCGCACAGATTTTCGATCACAAACACATTTCTGTCCGCACAATACCGGTCTTTGGGAATGTGTTCCTTTCCCCGACGAATGCCCGCAAAATCCACACCGATCAGGGACACGCCCTTCTCCAGCAGCATCCCGATCAGTGCATCGGAAAGCTGGGGATGGTCGGTAAAATATCCTTTTTCCGCATATCCCACGGTTTCGATGTAACCGGTGTAAAACATCACAAACATATCCTTCCCGATAGCAGACAGATCCGCATCGCACACATCGATATCCCTGTCTTTCACATGAGAAACATCCAACACCACACCCTCACGCCGGGTGTAATCCAGCGGGAATTCTTTTTCCATCACGTCAAAGTGGGTTCCCGTATGTCCCAGGGGCGCTTTAGCTTCGCTTTCTCCTTTCATCATGTTCGCTGTAATCTCCAGCGTTATGTCAATCCGCATAAGATCTGCCTCCTGTGTATTGTTGGTATGATTATAGCATACTTCCGGGAAAAAAGATACAGTTTATCTGCTTTCCCATGAAATCAGTTTTGGTTTTTCAGCCCCACTGCCAGCCAGCGGCCGTCTGTATCTTCAATTACGAATTCTTTGTTCCGATAATCGGTCATATGCAGATGCTTAATGAGCAGCACACTCCGTGGAATACGTCAAATCTTGACACTGATATGAAAATAGAATATAATAAAACAGAAGAAGCTGCTTTGAACAGGGGGATATTATGACAGAAAAAACATATCATCTGATACCGACATTTCACCATGACATTGCCTATCTCCGTCCGGAATCCTGGTATACGGAAACCGCCACCCGGATTCTGGATCAGGCGATCTCCATTCTGCAGGAGAACAGGGAATACAGCTATACCGTGGAACAGGCTTATTTTTTTGATACATACTGGAATGCCCATCCGGAAAAACAAGAAATTCTGAAAACACTGACAGAACAGGGGCAGCAGACGGAAACTGAAAAAAGACGATCTGCTTTACATCAAGAGCATTGACCGTCTCGGAAGAAACTATGAGGAAATCCTGCAGCAATGGCGTCTGCTGACAAAAGATAAGGGGATCGACATTGTGGTGCTGGATATGCCGCTGGCGACGTTCCGATACCGTGCGGAGATTTACGAAAATGCCGCTTTGCTGTAAGTGAGGTGAATTTACAGGAATGTGTACTTTTTGTAACTCAATTTCAACAAATTTTTTCATTAAAAAAACGTGAAAATAAACAACTTAGGACTTGCAAAAAATGGAGACTTGTGGTAATATATTTATACGTATAACTATCGGATGTTTTACAAAAACGGACACGATTTCATGCTCGATACCGTGTTCGGCAGCTCAACGGCAGTGCGATTTAGCATTCCCCCGATACTTACGGAGACACTTGCTCCAAGCGGGCAATTCTCAAATAAATCAGTAAATCTTATTCAAATAAAGCCGCAGGTCGAAAGATGTACGGCAGATTGGAGATTCTTATGCAAAAATTTTCATTTAAGCGATTGACAGCATGGCTGCTCACGTTGATGATGGTATTTTCCGTAATACCCGTCAATGTTTCTGCGGCTGTCATGGACAAATTTCTCGGTGACGTTACGTCGTACTTCCTCGGCAAGGGCGATGTAATGTCTGCCTCCGCGGCGAATATCAGCGCCGCCACTGCGGAGGATACTGCTGCGATGACATATGCAGCAGATACCACTACCGCAGGAACGGTATTGGATGCTGCGATTTTCTGCAGTGACGTACATGGTAATTCCAGTACCGTAACATCTATCTTCAATGGCATCAAGTCTGCGGATTCTACCTTTAATCCGTCCACTGCCACTTTTGTGGGGGATACCCAGATGGCAGCAAGCAGCGTAACTTCCGCCGCACAGAGTGTCTACTCCAATGTGGCATGTTACTATGCCTACGGCAACCACGACAGCGAGGGCAACTACGGTATCTCCGATGTCACCGGTCTGCTGTACAGCGGCAGCAACTACTACATCTATGCCATCAGCCAGACCAGCATGGCTTCTTCCAACCCTGACACCAGCGGCTTTACTTCCACTGTGGCAGGTCTGGACAAGACCAAGCCCCTGTTCATTGCTTCCCACCTGCCTCTGCATAACCGCAGAGATGACAGCAACGGCGCAGCCGCATGGTATGAAGCCATCTCCGACGCCGCAGAGAGCATGGACATCGTGTTCTTCTGGGCGCACAACCACACCGGCGAGAATGATGTGGACAGAGCTGCATTCTATGTGGCGAAAGATGGTGACGAGACCTTCACTCTGGAGAATACCTCCACTGTGGTTACCCCCAACTTCACATATATGAACGCCGGCTTTGTTGGCAAGTCCAGCAGCCGCGGCGGTGTTGTCACCACCGTGAAGATCTACTCTGATACACTGGTGTTCCAGGACTACACCTCCTCCGGCGCTTTCACCGGTGAGTACTCCCACAACGTGGAAGTTGCCCGCGAGTTCGCCAATACCACCGATTCCGGCGATACTGACAGCGGCAATACTGATACCGATTCCGGAACTACAACCGAAGAGAAGGAAGTCTACGTCCTGGTCGACACCATGACCGAGGGTAAGGACTACCTGATCGCCAACGGCAACAGCGGCACCGTCACTCTGCTGGGTCAGAGCAGCGGCTCCGCAACCACCACCACCGCCGAGGTGAAGACCAGCGGTGACTATAGTTATATTGAGACTGCCGATGCAGGCTATGTCTGGAATGCCACTGAGTCTATCAACTCCAGCGCATCTGGTCCCAGACTGATCAACGCTGAGACCTATGCCATGTACTATTCCAGCGGCCTGGCATTCGGCAGCAGCCTGACCACCACCAATGGCGCCATCTACACCCGCTACTGGACTTACTCCGATGGTCAGCTGGCCTGTGTTTCCACCAACTCCGGCAGCACCACCTACTACCTGACCTACAGCAGCAATAGTTACTCCATGACTTCCACCGCTGCCGATGGCATCTACATCTACGAGAAGCAGACCATTACTGTAAACTCTGATGGCACTGCTTCCGGCGGCTCCGGCGATGACACCACCACTGGTGGTACCGATACTGTTGTGGGTGACGCTACCGTTACCACCGCCGATGACGGCTCCTGGCAGAAGGTTACCTTCGGCACCGAGGGCGAGCAGAAGACCGTTTATGTTCTTGTCTCCACTCCCACCGCAGGCAAGAACTATATCATTGCCAGCGGCAACTCCGGTTCTGTCTATGCCCTGAAGGAGAATACCACCACCGGTACTTCTGTGACTGTGAATGCAGCCACCGGCAGCATTACCGCTCCCTACATCGAGAACTCCAACAATGCCATCGTTTGGACGGCTTTTTCCGGCCTGAACTTCAAGAGCGTCAACGGCGGCTATTACCTGAACTACACCCAGAGCTCCTCCGGTGGCAAACCTGGTTCGGGCGGCAGCTCTTCCGGCTACAGCCTGAGCTTCTCCACTTCCAGCGCTTCTGACTGGACTGCTGACACCAACGCTCTGTACCGCGAGGGCACGCAGAACGACTACTATCTGCGTTATAACAACGGCTGGACCATGGGTGGTCAGAACACCGAGTACAATGTCTACTTCTATGAGGAGAAGACCATTGACACCAGCTCCTCCGTGACCTACTCCGTCACCGCTTCTGATATCGAGCACTTCTACACTGCCGATACCACCGACACCGAGACCGTTGCCATCACCAAGTCCGTGACCGACGGCACTCCCACCGGCACCTATGCCTACGACATCATGGGCGGCGATGATATCATCAGCTCCATCGATCAGAGCACCGGCGTCATCACCCTCAACGGCAATGAAGGCACCGCACAGGTGAAGGTCTCCTACTCCTGGACCGACGATAACAATACCACCGACGATACCAGTGATGATGTGACCTATACCATCTGGCAGGTCATCGACGTTACCGCAACTTCCCCTTATTACACCATCGACCTGCACAAGAATACTGACGGTGTTCAGGGCGACGAAATCACCGAGACCATCGCCATCAAGGGCGTGGAAGCCGGCGACACCTACTCCGTATGGGCTGTCATCAAGTTCTACGACGGCACCACCGAAGACGGTACTGATCTGGGCGACGTGGAAGACAGCATGATCGAGTGGACCTCCTCCGACGAGACCGTCGCCACCGTTGATGCTGCCACCGGTGTCATCACCTTCACCGGCAAGGACGGCACCGTCAGCATCACTGCCACCTATCTGGACGGCAACCGTCCCTCCGACACCATCGTGATCTCTGCCTCCACATCCCAGTACTCCGTCCCTGCCGACGGCACCACCGACTTCCCGGAATACCCCAACGAAGGCGCTATCCGTTTCGATAAGACCGCCACCGCTGTGGGCAACTTCTCCGAGACCGGTATTGCACAGGTCGAACTTTCCATGACCGGTGTACCGTATACCACCGGTTCGGAAATCGACGTTGTTATCATGCTGGATATGACCGGCTCTATGACTGAAGACTCCATTGCCGCAGCACGGGCATCCGCCATTGCATTTGCCAATCAGATTATTAAAAATGAAGATGGCACCTACAATAATAACCGCATCTCTGTTCAGCAGTTCAATAAGAACGGTGCCACAGAGCTGTGGGCGCTGAGCGCGGTTACGGCTGATACTTATGACAGCCTGGTATCCAAGATCAACGGCTCCACTCAGGATTCCGGCGGCACGCCTTACTCCACCGCACTGCAGGAATGCTATGAGATCCTGTATGCTGCCAAGTCTGATGGCATCGGCAACAACCGCAAGCAGTTCTGCGTGTTCGTGTCTGACGGTACGCCCACCAGCGTTACCTATATCACCGATACTACCACGCCTAGCACTACCACCACTGTTTCCTTCACCAGAAACAGTGCTACCTATACCCAGACTGTTCCTGATTATTCTACCGGCAGAACTTCCAGCACCTTTGAGAGCGACAAAAACAGCTATCATGAGTACTGGTCTCAGCTGATGATCAACAACTCCGTCACGGTTTACGGCGTTTATACCTCCGTAGCAGCTGGTTCCACTGGCAGCGGCGGTGGCAGCGGCGGTGGCAGCGTCAACGATACCACAACCGGTACGATCTGTATGAACAAGGTTGCTACCGATTCCAGCAAGGTTTATGTTGTTGAAGATGGCGAAGATACTTCTGCACTGACCGGCGTCTTCACTAATATTGCACTGGAGATTCTCCAGGCCGCCACCGACATCACCGTCGAAGACAAGATCACCGATGAATACACCATGATCTTTGATCTGCCCGAGGGTAACAAGGACATTACCGGCTTGGATTCTCAGGAATTCTACATCGAGTTTGTCAAGTACACTCTGGACGAGAACCACGAGCGTACTGACACCGTGACCTCCGTCACCAAGCTGTATCTGGGCGTCAGCGGCAGTACCTACTATGCCGCATCCGATGCCTCCGGTACCGCTTACGCCGCCCCCGTGTTCGCGCAGACTGCCATCGGCGACAAGGGTACCCTGTTCTACTGGACTACCGATTCCAGCTACGCAAGCAAGGCTGCGGTCTCCTACAACGATGGCACCAATACCTACTACTTCATCCCCTATGGTGAGGAAGCCAACGAAGACGGCACCGCGCCCGACGGCTGGTACAATATGACCTCCGGCGCTTATGCCAGCGGCAGCATTGATTCCACGACCAACATGTCCACTGATCTGGTAATCGCAACTCCGTACTTCGTCTATAACCAGTCCACAAAGATGCTGTACTGGACGGTGGACAAGCTTGATACCGCGGAATACGCTCTGCGCTACTTCCTGTATCTGAACAACTCCGCTACCGAAGTCGCTACTGACAAGGCAATTGATGCGGCTACTTACCCCACCAACGATCACGCATATATCACTTACACCAACTTCAAGGGCAATGACTGTCGGCAGCAGTTCCCGGTACCTCAGCTGACATGGAACGGTGCGCAGGTTTCCTACGTATTCTACCTTGTCAACGCGGCAGGTCAGCCGATCAACAAGTCCGGTCAGGTTGTTAACTTCGCAAATGCAACATTCATTACCGATGTGTTTACCGAGTCCGTAGTTTGGAATAAGGAAGGCAACACCACCACCGGTACGGGTGAGCTGAGTGCCGACTGGCTGGCTGACGAGCTTCTGCCCGACTCTTATACCATCTACGATAAACTGGCAGGCTTTAAACTGAATGTTTACGAAAAGGCCGACGGTACGACCATCAAGAACGAGTTCACCATCGATGGTGACACCGCCGCGAATATTTCCGCTTATCTGAACGACGAGCTGAATCTGAGTACCACCGAATCCACTGTAAGCACTGTTACCACCAAGGTTTACAATACCAAGGCAGGCACCAAGATCACCGGCTACGGCACCTACGATTCCGCTGCCCTGACCAGTATCGACTTCGCCAACACCACCGTTGCTTTCGCCGTTGTTTGGGAGCCTAAGCTGGTTCCTGACGTTGTGGTCGTAGACTACGGTCTGGATGTACTGATCAATGTCGTTCAGAACGACATTCTGCAGAATACCGTTTCCGGTATCGGTCTCGGTAATGAGGCATATGGCAACATCGATATGAATACTGGTATATCCGATGACGCAAAGCTGGGCACTGCCGCTCTGACCATTGATGGCAACACCATCTCCATCGAGAACGAGAACGAGATTCGCTTCCGTCAGAACGACATGGAATTTGCCGAAGCTGTTACCTTCTACTACGAGTCTCCCGTGGCATTCTATGAAAAATCCCAACAGAAGACCGGCTATATGTACTCTTCCGTCACCGTAATCCCCGCAACGACGATTTATTATGAAGAGTCGTTTGTGGATTTCGAGAATGGTTATGCGGTAGATGTTGATTCCGCAGGTACCATAATAACGAAAGATGCAAATGGTAATGAAATAACCTATAGCAAGGTTGAATCCGGTTATGGTGCATGGTCTCAGGTTGGTGCAGAGATCTCTGATGTAACTCAGGCACAAGACCGTACCGGAGATAAAAATATTTCTTCTTCGCTCGATGCTA
>JAFZET010000306.1 GCA_017560565.1 Clostridia bacterium
ACCGGAGATTCTGGACACCGGTCTGATTGACGAAATTCTGACCGTCACCACGGAAGAAGCCTACGCCGCCGGGAAAGCACTGGTCAGAGAAGAAGGGGTTCTTGCGGGAATCACATCCGGTGCGGCGGTTCATGCGGCTGCGGTTCTGGCACGGCGGGAGGAAAACCGTGGGAAAGTGATCGTGGCTCTGCTGCCCGATGCGGGGGACCGGTATCTTTCCACGGGGATGTATGAATGAATCTGTTTCCACAGAAAAGGATACTATAAAATGGAACAATATCAGATAACCGGCATGAGCTGTGCCGCCTGCTCTGCCAGAGTGGAAAAAGCGGTATCCGGTGTGCCGGGTGTTGCCTCCTGCTCCGTGAATCTGCTGACCCATTCCATGGGTGTGGACGGCACGGCGTCTTCCGCTGATATTATCAAAGCCGTGGAAAAAGCAGGCTATGGTGCTTCTCTCCAAAACAGCAGCGGGGAAAAGTCTGTCTCTGCCGACCCGCTGACCGATACGGAAACACCCCGGCTGAAACGGCGGCTGATTGCATCCCTCGGCTTTCTGGCTGTTCTGATGTACATTTCCATGGGACACACCATGTGGCATTGGCCCCTGCCGGATTTCCTTGCCGTCAATCCCATGGCTGTCGGTCTTACCCAGCTTCTGCTCACCGGAATCGTCATGGTCATCAATCAGAAATTTTTTGTAAACGGCTTTACCGGCATACTGCATGGTGCGCCCAACATGGACACACTGGTGGCGATGGGATCTGCTGCGGCTTTCGGTTACAGTACATGGGAACTCTATGCCATGTCTTCCGCCCAGCTTGCAGGGGATACGGTATCCGCCATGGAAAAGCTCCACGGACTGTATTTTGAGTCCGCTGCCATGATTCTGGCACTGATCACGGTGGGAAAGATGCTGGAAGCACGCTCCAAGGGCAAAACCACCGATGCGCTGCGGGGACTGATGGATCTTGCTCCCCGCACTGCCGTACTGCTCCGGGATGGTATGGAAGTTACCATACCGGTGGAACAGGTGAAAACGGGAGATATCTTTGTGGTTCGTCCCGGCGAGAACATTCCGGCAGACGGGATCATTCTGGAAGGACACACGGCTGTGGATCAGTCTGCTCTGACCGGTGAAAGTCTTCCGGTTGACAAAACCGCAGGCGATCCGGTGTACAGTGCCACCATCAACCAGACCGGGTTTATCCGCTGTGAAGCCGTCTGTGCGGGACAGGACACCACCATCGCCAGAATCATCCGGATGGTCAGTGAATCGGCTGCCACCAAAGCACCCATTGCCCGGATCGCTGATACAGTTTCCGGCGTCTTTGTACCCGTTGTGATCTCCATTGCGGCAGTGGTCACCGCTGTATGGCTGTTTCTGGGGGAAAGTGCGGGCTTTGCACTGGCCAGAGGTATATCCGTACTTGTCATCAGCTGTCCCTGCGCACTGGGTCTTGCCACACCCGTTGCCATCATGGTGGGAAGCGGTGTGGGAGCCAAAAAGGGGATCTTGTTCAAAACCGCCGCTTCTCTGGAGGAAACCGGCAAAATCGCCGTGTGCGCTCTGGACAAAACCGGAACCATAACCCGAGGAGAACCGTCGCTCACCGATATCTGTCCGGCGGATGGAGTAGATCCCACTGCTCTTCTGCGGCTGGCTGCATCTCTGGAACAGAAAAGTGAACATCCATTTGCAAAAGCCATTCTGCGTCATGCGGAAGAAGAAGCACTGCCTCTTGCCGTCACGGAGGATTTCACCGTCCTGCCCGGAAACGGTATTACCGGCGTTCTGGATGGTACAATGCTGTACGGCGGCAATCTGGCTCTGGCAGAAAAATATACCGCTATCCCGCCGGAAATGCTGGAAACGGCAGAAAAGCTGGCACGGCAGGGGAAGACACCTCTTTTCTTCGGCAGTGCTGACCGTTTTTTAGGCATCCTTGCAGCGGCAGACACCATCAAGGAAGACAGTGCGGAAGCCATACGCCAGCTGAAAAACATGGGTATACGGACGGTTATGCTCACCGGAGACAACCGGAACACCGCCGAAACCATCGGCAAAACCGCCGATGTGGACGAAGTGATCGCCGGTGTTCTGCCGGACGAAAAGGAAGCGGTGATCCGGAATCTGCAGAAGCATGGCAGGGTGGTCATGGTGGGAGACGGGATCAACGATGCGCCCGCTCTGACCGGAGCCGATATCGGTATCGCCATCGGTGCCGGGACGGATATTGCCATCGATGCCGCCGATGTGGTACTGATGCACAGCCGTCTCACCGATGTGACCGCCGCCATTCGACTGAGCCGGAAGGTGTTGAAAAACATCCGGGAAAATCTGTTCTGGGCGTTTTTCTATAACTGCATCGGCATTCCTCTGGCAGCCGGCGTATTCATCCCGGTGCTGGGCTGGGAGCTGAGTCCCATGTTTGGTGCGGCGGCTATGAGCCTGTCCAGCTTCTGTGTGGTCACCAACGCCCTGCGGCTGAATCTGGTGAAAGTTCACGATGCATCCCATGACAGAAAACGAAAAAATATATACAAACAGGAGAGTATACCTATGGAAAAGACCATGAAAATCGAAGGCATGATGTGCGGTCACTGCGAAGCCAGAGTAAAAAAGGCACTGGAAGGACTGAAGCAGGTGGAGGAAGCCATCGTCAGCCATGAAACCGGTACGGCTGTTGTGAAGCTGAACAAAGATGTGTCCGATGCGGTGCTGAAAAAGACCGTGGAAAAAGAAGGTTATAAGGTACTGTAATCCAAAGCAGTGGGGTTCCGGCAAAAGGGGATCCCACTGCTTTTTCAAAATTCAGAAAAAAGGTAGCTTTTTGTCGGATCCTGTGGTATACTTTCAGCAGTTCAACCTGTGAGGTATATTTATGGAGACAAAAAACGCCGGTGCACGGAGTATGTTCTTCAGTGCCATGGCCATTTTCGGTACCATCGGGATATTCACCCATTTTCTGACCATTCCGTCCAGTCTGATCGCACTGGTGCGCGGTTCGGTGGGAGCACTGTTTCTTCTGATCCTGCGTCTGTTCCGGAAGCAGAAGATCGACTGGTCTGCCGTCCGCCGGGACAGTCTTGTTCTGTGTCTGTCCAGTGTCTTTCTCGGCTTCAACTGGATTCTGCTGTTTGAAGCGTATCGGTACACGACCGTGGCTACCGCAACACTGTGCTATTATATGGCACCCATTTTCATGATCCTGCTGGCACCCATCTTCTGGAAGGAACGGCTGACCCTTACCAAAGGGCTCTGCGTACTTGCGGCACTGGCGGGTATGGTATTTGTTTCCGGTGTACTGCAGGATGGTTTCGGCGGTGCGGGACAGCTGAAAGGGATCTTTCTGGGGCTGACGGCGGCGGTTCTGTACACAGCGGTGGTGGTCTGTAACAAGTGTTTAAAAGTTCTCTCCTCCGGGGACAGAACCATTCTGCAGCTGGGTCTTTCCGCCGTGATCCTGTTCGTGTACACGCTGTTTACTGTGGATTACACTGCTCTGACCCTGGATCTGCGATCTGTTCTTCTGCTGCTTGCCCTGGGGATCATTCACACCGGTTTTGCCTATTCGCTGTATTTCTCCGCCATGCCCCGGCTGAAAGCCCATACCCTTGCCATCGGCAGTTATCTGGATCCCATTCTGGCAGTACTGTTGTCGGCACTGTTCCTGCGTGAGCCGCTGGGACTGCACGGAATCATCGGTGCGGTACTGATTCTGGGAGCGGCACTGGTCAGCGAACTTGTGCCGGGGAAAAAATAATCTGTCCAGCGAAAATCACCCTGTCATGCGGCAAGGTGATTTTTTACCGTTACAATATTTCCAACAATTCGCTGATTTTTTGTATTTTATATTCCGGAACAATAGTATCGTATATCGTTTTTCTGATTCTGTTATAATAACAGACATCTATACCCACCTGTTTGGCTCCCAGAATATCATTTGCCCATGAATCTCCAACCATCAAACATTCCTGCGGACAGCATTCAAGCGTATCCAACATCCGCACGAAAAATTCTGATGCAGGTTTAATATATCCCATTGTCTCAGATATGAATATTTTGTAGGTATATGGAAGAAAGACTGTAAGCCGTTTTCTCTGCATTCTTTCCAATGCATTTGTTGCCAGAACAAGTCTGTATCTGGACGCCAGTTTCCTGTATACATACAGTGTATCCGTTTCCATCAGGGCATCAATATCGGAAACAATCTCCATATACCATTCAGCCAGAAGGTTCGGATCCCATGTTTTGCCAAGTGCTTCCATCAGATATGTATAATGCAATACATGATACTGATAATAGTACCTGTGGTAATTTACCTGAATATCATTTTGACCGGTGTTGTCCAGCCCGCTTTCCTTCCAGGCACGCCATCCGCATTTTTCATCGAGTACAGCATACTGTTCGGTATATGCCATATTCAACCTTTCAGCAATCCTGTTCTGTGCTGTCCTATAAGCATATCCATAATCCAGAAGCGTATCGTCTACATCGAATATAAGGTATCGGTATTTCTCCATTGTATCCTCCAAATTGTAAAATTACCGTATTATACCACAACATATAGTATATTTCAACCTGTTTTATATACAACAAAGCCCAGATACAGTGCCTGGGCTTTGTTTGTTATATACATATAAACTTTTCAAACTCCCTGTAGCAGTCGAAATCCGTTTCCACATAGATTTCGTTCCACATGGCTCTTGCCAGATGAACGCCCAGAAAACTGGTGGCACTGAGACGGTTTCTGCCGTCTGAGCCGCTGACAATGGTTACTTTTCCCTGGCACGATTCGGCGATCCTGTGGAATTCCGCCACATCGGATGCCGTCACCAGCTCGATTTTATACCGGTATCCGGTTCCTGTGATCATTTTCCCCCTCCTTTACGGCTTGGGTTTGCTCCGTACCAGGCAGGACGCCAGCAGGGAGAAAACCACAGCCGCTGTGATCCCGCCTGCCGCTGCGGTGATCCCGCCGGTCAGAATTCCCATAAACCCATCCTTGTCCACCGCTTTCCGTACCCCTTCCGCAATCAGGTATCCGAATCCGGTCAGCGGCGTTGTGGCACCGGTACCGGCAAACTCCACCAGCGGCTTATACAGTCCAACAGCACCCAGAAATACCCCTGCCACCACATACATTACTAAAATCCGTGCGGGAGTGATCCTCGTCCGGTCGATCAGAAACTGTGCCAGCGCACAAAGTCCGCCCCCTACCAGAAATGCCCACAGATACTCCGTCCAGCTTCCCATTTATTCCACCTCACTTCGGCTGATTTCCACCAGATGGGCGATCCCCGGAATGTTCTGTCCCTGATACAGCGCCATGGTATTCATCAGCGCCCCCGTCCCCAGAAACAGCACTTTCCCCAGCCGCCCATGGCGTATGTTTTCCAGAATGTCCGCCGCCAATACCACCGCACTGCACCCGCAGCCCGAACCGCCTGCATGGACATCGGTTTTTTTATCGTCCAGACGATAGATCATTTTCCCGCAGTCCGCCAGCCGGGAAGAAATATCCATCCCATGACTCCAAAGCAGATCTGCCAGAATGCCGTTGCCTTCTCTGCCAAGATCTCCCGTCAGGATCAGATCGATGCCGTCCAGACTTTTGTTTTCCGAAAAATACCGCATCAGGGTGTCCATCGCCGCCGGTGCCATCGCCGCTCCCATATTGTTGGCATCATTGATCCCGCCGTCTACCGGAATCCCCGGCAGAACAGCCGTGATCTGCGGAACATACCGGAATCCCGTCCGGTGCAGATCCTCTTTTTCGGATGTGCAGACAAAGGCACCGGAACCTGTCACCGTCCACTGCGCTGTAGGAGGTCTTTGTCCGCCGTATTCCAGGGGGAACCGGAACTGTCTTTCTGCAGTGCAGTAGTGAGAAGAAGTCACATTGGCGCACCGTCTGGTGTAACTGCCGGTCATCAGTGCCGACAGCATCAGTCCTTCCGCTGCCGTGGAGCAGGCACCGAACAGACCGATATAGGGAAGCCGGTAGGAAAGAAGCCCGTACGTGGAAGTGATGCACTGGTTCACCAGATCCCCGGCAAACAGAAGATCAATATCCTCCGGCAGATACCCGCCCTTGGCAACAGCCAGTCCCAGTGCACGCTTCTGCATTTCCGATTCTGCTTTCTCAAAGGTGTCCGCCCCGAACAGATCCGTAGTGTCATAACCATCGAACAGCTCCCCAAGAGGTCCTTCGTATTCTTTCCGTCCCACAACCGATCCCCAGCTTTGGATATATACGGGTTTTACCGGTCTGATGACCATTTTACCTACCGCCCTTCTGAAATATCTGTTCTCAGTATACCCTGCCCGGTGACCTTTATACATCCGGAAATACACTGTTTACGGCGTTTGTTCCTGTACCGGTTAAAAATCCGGAAGTTTCTTTGAAAAGAACAGAAAACACAACATTTATTTGTTGACTTTTTTTGAAGACTATGTTATTATTGAATTATAAACACCATAATATTTTACCATTTTATGTAAAGGAGATACCCCATGTCTACCAAACGTATACTTGCACTGTTCCTTGCACTGCTTATGACATCTGCATCTGCAATCGGCTGTGCACAGTCTGCATCGGATCCTGCCGAAACCACTGCACAGATCACGGAAACCGAGACCGAAACAGAAACGGAAACCGAACCGGAAATTTCCGATGATCTGCCGGAATCGGATTTTGAAGGCTTTGAATTCATGATCTTCAACGCCAACCCCGAAGCCAACACCTGGTTCACCACCGTTCACGTCACAGCGTCTGAAGACTCCGGCGATGCCATTCCCTCCGCCATCTTCAACCGGAACCTGGCTGTGGAGGAACGGCTGAACATCAAGATTTCTGAAACCGAACAGTCTGCCTCCCAGATCAAGAACACCATCATGGCCGGCGACGGTTCCTTTGATATGTCCCTGATGCAGGGCGCGGACATTCTCTCCTACGCACAGTCCGGTCTGCTCATGGATTTGTTCACCATGCCCTATCAGAATTTTGACAAGCCCTACTGGGATAAGAACGCCGCCGAACAGCTGACTGTTCTGAACAAGCTGTATGTCTGCGTGGGTGACTTCATCACCACCCAGATCGATGAAACCATCTGTATGTTCTTCAACAAGAACCTGATTTTGGACCACGACCTGGAAGATCCCTACGAACTGGTTGAAAGCGGCAAATGGACTCTGGATAAAATGGGCGAAATGGCTTCTATCTGCGGTAACGACACCAACGGCGACGGCGTATACGATGACAACGATGACTACGGCATGCTGTCCTGGCGCGGTGTATTCTATATGTTCCTGCTGAACGGATGCGGTCACACCCTGATCGAAAAGAACGAAGAAGACGTTCCCGTATTCACCTTCTACAGCGAAGGTTTCATCAACTCCTACGAAAAGATCCTGGGCATCATTCACAGCGGTGAAGAAATGTTCTATGATGCAGATATCAAGAAGAACACCAAGGGTCTTGCTACAGACCACCGTGTACAGGAAGTCATGTTCCCTGCTGACCAGGCCATGTTCTGGGTTGAATGTATCAGCTGGGCAAAGGCTCTGCGTGACATGGAAGCCAACTTCGGTATCCTGCCCGCCCCCAAGTTCGATGAAAACCAGACTCAGTACTACTCCTGCAACAACGGTAACTTCTTCGGCATGTCCATCCCCGTTTCCGTTTCCGATAAGGAACGCACCTCCATCATTCTGGAAGCTCTCCAGTCCGCTTCCACCAAGAC
>JAFZET010000307.1 GCA_017560565.1 Clostridia bacterium
CAGATGGTGTTGTCTTCCGGGAAGTGAACGATGTAACGGTTTTCTTCGTCCAGATCAGCTCTTGCGTGCAGACCCTTGATGAAGCCGGCGTCGTCGCCCAGAGCTTCCAGAACATTGGTGCCAACGCGGGTCATGATGAGCATATTCAGAACCACGTAGATGGAGTCGGTCAGTTCGATACCGTACTTGGCAAAGTCGGAGCCGACAACGCCCATGGAGTAGGGGATAACGTACATGGTCTGACCCTTCATGGAACCTCTGTACAGCTTGGACAGCTTTTCATAGCATTCCTTGGGATCCATCCAGTTGTTGATGTTGCCGGCGTCTTCCTTCTTGGAGGTGCAGATAAAGGTTCTGCCTTCCACACGGGCTACGTCGTTCACAGCGGTGCGGTGGAGATAGCATCCGGGCAGCTTTTCCTGGTTCAGCTTGATCATTTCGCCAGTGGAGCATGCTTCGGCACGGAGAGCTTCTGCCTGTTCTTCGGAACCGTCGATCCATACGATTTTATCGGGCTGGGTCATGGCGGCCATTTCGTCGATCCAGGACAGGACGTGTTTGTTCTGTGTCATTTGGAATACACTCCTTTTATATAAATCAAATTTTTTCTATGATACATTATATCGTAAACAAATGCAAAAAGCAAGAAATGGATTATGAATTTTTTCGGGCCTTTTGATGCATTTGCGGAGCTGTACCTATCCGAAATCGGAAACGGTTCGCTTTTTGGTGCATCGGAAATGGTGAAATCCACCAAAAGACAGCAAAAGAATACAAACAGGGGGACAAAAATGGGAAGTTTATGCAAAAAGAGAATGGAACAGAGAATTCTTACAGCCGGGGGAAAATAGCTTCATAATGATCCTGCGTATGCGCCTCCACCGTGAAGGTTTCGCCGTTGCGGACACCGTTACCGTCAGATACTGCATACCAGGAGGTCAGCTTCTCTCCGTCCCACCACAGCTCCCGCCAGCCTCTGTAGGATTCTTTCGGATCTTTCATGCCACTGTAGCTGAAATTGCCGGTCTGCAGGATCACTTTGCCCGTGTCTCCGGCGGGGATGATACCGGAAAGATGGGTGTGTCCGGCGGCCAGTGCCAGAATACGGGGCTCCTCTTTGACGAGGGAAGCAAAGGCATCGGTTTCAAGCGTAAAATCGAAGTAGTGGGCGCACAGAATTACCGGCAGACCGGGATATGCGTCAAGCTGCCTGCGGATCCAGCAGCAGTCCATGGGCAGATAGGTGCCGTCACTGTTTTCGGTGGGATCCAGATCTCCACGGAACGCATCGCAGAGGATAAAGAGCAGTTCTCCGAGTACTACTGCCTGTTCTCTTGGCTGACCGGTGATCTGCTGCCACTCTGCCGCACCGTACTGTTCGTGATTGCCTGCGGTAATATAAGCCGGCTGGGGCAGGGCGGGGAACCAGCGTTTCATAAACTCTGCCGTACGGGAGACAGGGGGATTCCAGAGACGGGAACCTCCTTCGTTCCATCCCCAGTGATCCAGGGATACATCTCCCAATACCAGCGTTCCCTGGGAAGGCTCTGCCGCTTCCGCTTCTGTCAGAAGGGCAGTCATTGTGTCCAGTCTCCGGTCGTTGTCCGTACCATGGAAGGTCTGGTGACAGTTGTGGGTGTCGGAAATCAGACGGACATGGGTCATGGTTTTTCTCCTTTCAGGAACTTATGATTCTTCTACGAATATTATAGTACAGACAGACAGAAAACACAATATATTGACAAAAAATTTTAAAAAACTTCAAGAACAAGTGTTTACAAAACCGGGAATCTATGATATAATGTGTCTGTAAATATGTACCCAACATACACGACACACAGAAAGAGAGAACGAAAATGGTACCACTGACACCGAAGGAACAGCTTATCTTCGAGTATATAAAAGAGAATCTGAAAAAAAACGGATATTCCCCCTCCATCCGTGACATCCGCACCGCTCTGGACATCAAAAGCACCTCCACGGTACATACCTATCTGGAACGGCTGGAACGGAAGGGTTACATCCATAAGGAAAACGGCAAGAGCCGTACCCTGCGGATCGAAGACCCGGCGGATGCCGGAACCGTGAATCAGGGCGGTCGTGTTCCGATTCTGGGTAAGGTAACTGCCGGTCAGCCCATTCTGGCTGTGGAAAACTACGAAGGCTTCATCAGCTATCCCGAAGGGGAAGGTCGCTCCCACGATGCCCAGTTGTTTGCCCTCCGCGTAACCGGTTCCAGTATGATTGAAGCCGGGATCCTGGATGGGGATCTGGTGATCGTGGAACGGACGGAAACAGCGGAAAACGGACAGATCATCGTGGCACTGGTGGACGATTCCGCTACCGTGAAGGTATTTTATAAGGAAGAAGGTCACTACCGCCTTCAGCCCCGCAACGCTGCCATGGAACCCATCATTGTGGAAGAAGTGACCGTTTTGGGCAAGGTTCTGGCCAGCATCCGTTATTATTGAGAAATAGGGACAGATTGTCTTTTGAAATCAAACTGAACAAACGAAAGGAAACACATCATGGCTAACGAAATTATCAAGGGAATGGGATTCCATCATGTTGCTCTGAAGGCACTGGATTTTGAAGCTGCCCTGAAGTTCTACACCGAAGGTCTCGGCATGAAGTTCTATACCAGCTGGGGAGAAGGCGAAAAGAAGATCGCCATGCTGGATCTGGGCGACGGCGGGATCCTGGAACTGTTCGCCGGTGCGGAAGGTGACGAATCCATCAACAACCGTTATATCCATTTCGCCATGAAAGTGGACGATGTGGATGCCGCATACGAAACCGCACTGAAGGCAGGGGCTACGCCCAAGATGGCTCCCAAGGTAGTGCCGGTTCACTCCTCGCCCGTGGATCTGACCCTGAACTGTGCGTTTGTATACGGTCCCAGCGGCGAAGAACTGGAATTCTTCCGGATTCTGGAAGCCAAGTAAGGAGGAAGTACCATGCTCGCAACCGTTGTATTTGTGGATGTAAAGCCCGAATGCGTGGACGAATTCATCGCCATCACCACCTATAACCACGAAAATTCCCGCAAGGAACCCGGCAATGTGCGTTTTGACGTACTGCGTGACAACAAGGATCCGAACAAATTCTTGCTGTACGAAGTATACGTGGACGCCGATGCGGCTGCTGCCCATAAGGAAACCGAACACTACAATAAGTGGCGTGAAACCGTTGCACCCATGATGGCAACGCCCCGCAGCTCCATTCCCACCACGCCGCTGGCTTTTGACTGAACATGATCCATGCCCCGCTGCCGCGGATATTCTATACCGTGGACGCCTGTACTCTGGCGGAGAACTGTATCGGCAAGCTGCTGGTGCTGGAAACGGATGCAGGGTGTATGACAGGTCTGATCACGGAAACGGAAGCCTATATGGGTGTTGTTGACCGTGCTTCCCATGCTTACGGCGGGAGAAGAACGGCAAGGAACGAAACCATGTACCGGATGGGCGGCTATGCCTATGTGTATCAGATATATGGTCTGTATCACTGTCTCAACGTCACGGCTGCCGGAGAAGGCAATCCGGAAGCGGTACTGATCCGGGGTATCCTGCCTGTGGACGGAGTCGGACTGATGTGTCGGAACCGACAGAATAACGGGCGTGCCAGATCGTATCCCGCACCGGAATCCATGACCCCAAAACAGCTGCAGGCCATGACGAACGGCCCCGGGAAGCTGTGTACGGCATTGGGAATCGGCAGGGAAACGGACGGTGCGGATCTCACGGCGGGACGGCTGTATCTGGCGGATACCGATGTACGGGCGGCGGAAATCAAACGTCTGCCAAGAGTCGGGATCGATTATGCCGGTGAAGACCGGGACAAACCCTGGCGTTTTCTGGCTGTCCTCTCCCATGCGGCGCAGTCATGACGACAACCATGACAAACAAGTCTGTTTCCGATGGATCTTTCCGGATCTGTCGGGCAGACTTTTTGTGTTTTTGCCCAAAAATTCGGTAAATAATCCAACAGACAAAGTGGAAAACAAAGCATTTTTTCAGATGGAATTCCCTGGGCGGAAAGCAGAAAGGAATACGGAATCCATAAAAAAACGAATTTTTGGAAAGTTTGCAGCTAAAAGAGAATAGTTTAGGGAAAATGTCACAAAAAAGCGAAAAAAATGTATACAAATCGTATTTATATACCAAAATATGCTTGAATTTTCCGGGAATCCATAGTATAATAAAAACAGTAAAGCATTTCGCTGCGGAACCGGTCGGTTTCACGGGGAAGCAGAAAAGTGAGGATAACCCTGTATGACTGCTACAGCTGTACAAGCGGATACTATAGAATCTGTAAATAACGAAACGGAAGGCGACACATCCCTGCCTGCAGTGCAGTTCCATGCCGGAAAATGTCTGAATATCTGGGAATATCTGGGTGTGCACGGCGGGCTGACGGAAAACGGAATCCGGCGGTATACTTTCAGGGTGTGGGCTCCCCATGCCGCAGCTATCTCCGTGGTGGGGGATCTGTCGGAATGGGACACGGGACTGCCAATGACCCTGTCGGAGGATAACGGAATCTGGGAGCTGACGCTGGATTCGGAAAAGGATCTGGAGGGATCTTTCTATAAATATGCAGTAACGGGACAGGACGGCGTCACCTGGCTGAAAGCGGACCCCTGTGCGCGCTACGGCGAATCCATGCAGAATACCGCTTCCATCCTGTACACGGAAAAGCCTTTCCAGTGGCACGATGGCGACTGGCTCAGAATGCGCCGGAATACCGTATGTCCCAAGGCAAGAGGGTTCAAACCCCGTTATAACCACTTTTACAGTGCACCGATGCACATATACGAAATGCATCCGGGTTCCTGGAAGACCCTGGACGGTGCGCCCAATTCGGACGGTGCCCATTATCTGAACTACCGCACCATTGCGGACTCTCTGGCACCCTATCTTTCCGATATGGGATACACCCATGTGGAGCTGCTGCCGGTGATGGAACACCCCTATGACGGCTCTCTCGGATACCAGATCTGCGGGTATTTTGCACCTACGTCCCGATACGGAACGCCGGAGGATTTCCGGTATTTTGTGGATAAAATGCACACTGCCGGGATCGGCGTGATTCTGGACTGGGTGCCGGCTTTCTTCCCGAAGGACAGACACGGTCTGTATGAATTCGACGGACAGCCGCTGTATGAATACAAAGATCCCGACAGACGGGAATACACCGCCGGAGACAGCCGATTCTTCGATCTGAGATGTCCCGAAGTGCGTTCATTCCTGCTTTCCAACGCCATGTACTGGATCGAGCAGTACCATGCGGACGGACTGCGGGTCAATGCTGTGGAAACCATGCTGTATCCCGGCGGCGGAACGGAAGCGGACAGCGAGGCGGCGGCTTTCCTGCGGCAGCTGAACGATACGGTGCATGACGCCTGTCCCGATGTGCTGATGATTGCGGACGGCGTGACGGATACTGCCGGGATCACCAAACCCACAGCCGGCGGCGGACTGGGATTTTCTTTCTGCTGGAACAGCCGCTGGACGGAGAATATGTTCTCCTACATGGGATGCGATCCCTTTGAAAGAAAGTATATTCATCATCTGCTTACCGGTTCGCCGGAGGAAGCGTTCCGGGAAAACCGCATTCTGACGGTTTCCCACATGGATGTCCTGCTTGGAAGAAAATCTCTGGTGGACAAGATGTTCGGGGAATATGATGATAAATTCGCAGGGATGCGTACATTCATGCTCTGTATGATGACCATGCCGGGCAAGAAGCTGACCTTCATGGGCTGTGAGTTTGCACAGTTCCGGGAATGGGACTACACCGGTCAGCTGGAATGGTTTATGATTGATTACCCCAGACATATCGAAATGCAGCGGTTCTTCCGGGCACTGAACCATGTGTATCTGGAAAACGCCGCTTTCTGGGATATTGACGATACGGAAGACGGTTTTGCCTGGATCGACAGGGATGAGGCGGATCTGAATATTCTTTCCTACCGCAGACGGGACAAAAAGGGGCAGGAAGTCATCGTGATCCTGAATTTCTCGCCGGTGGTCAGGGAAGGATATACGCTGTTTGTACCGAAGATGGGCAGATACGAAGAAATTCTCACCACGGACCGGTACGAATTCGGCGGCAGAAACCGTCTGAACGAGGATACGGTCCGCACCGTGGCAGTCACCGATGAAAACGGAAGCCGGAAGAATCAGATTACACTGACACTGCCTGCACTGGGCGGTGTGGTGCTGAAAAAACAGCTGAACTGAGACTGTTTTACTTTGAAAAAAATTTGCGCCGTGTAACGGCAGATTGGGGATAAAGCTATGTATAAAAAACAGGAGTGTGTGGCAATGCTGCTGGCAGGCGGGCAGGGAAGTCGTTTGTACACACTGACAGAGAAGACTGCCAAACCCGCCGTACCCTATGGAGGCAAGTACCGGATCATTGACTTTCCCATGTCCAACTGCGTCAATTCCGGTATCTTTACCGTTGGGGTTCTGACCCAGTATCAGCCTCTGGTGCTCAACGAGTACATCGGCAGCGGCAGCCCCTGGGATCTGGACCGCAGCCAGAGCGGCGCAACGGTACTGCCTCCCTATCAGGGCAAGGACGGTGCGGACTGGTATAAGGGTACTGCTAACGCCATTTACCAGAACCTGAACTTTATCCGCCGTTATGACCCGGATTATGTGCTGATCCTCTCCGGGGACCATATTTATAAGATGGACTACAACAAGATGCTGGAAGTACACAAAGCCAAGGGCGCAGACTGCACCATCGCCGTACTG
>JAFZET010000308.1 GCA_017560565.1 Clostridia bacterium
AAAGGAGAGAAAATATGAGCCGCATCAGCCTGCTTACCCACAGCGGTGAAGCCGCCCCCCTGCTGACCGCCGGAGAAAAAGAACCGGGCAAAACCATCCTGCGGGATCTGCAGCTGGACAAAACTTTCCTTCTGCTCTGTCCCGAAGCAGCCCCCCGGGAAGCCCTTCTGAACGTACTCTGTACCCCCTGTACCGACCCGGAGGATATACGGCACCGGTACCGCACAGGAGAACTGTTCCGTGAACATCCGGCACTGCTGGAAACGCTGCTCAGCATATTCCGCCGCCTGAACCAGACCAAATCCGCCTGGGATCAGGACAGAAGCCGCCTGTTCTCCCACAAGCGTGCCAATCCCGCCGATCTGCAGCTGCAGCTTTCCGGGGGACGGGATCTGCTGGCACTGACCTGTATGTATCTCCGTTCCGTGCTGGCACAGATCCGTGAAGTCTCCCTGCTTCTGGAAAACCACCCGGACTGCACACCTGTTTTCACTGTCTTCCGGGAAAACTGCGACAGGGTATGGCGGGGACACCAGCCGCTGATCGAGTTTGCAGACCGGTGCCACAAGCTCATCAACCAGGCATACCGGTACGATATAGAGTTCTCCCTGGACGAAGAACTGCGCATCGGCGGGTTCCTCCTCCGGGATTTCGCCCACATCCGCCCCCAGAACACCAAAGAAAAACCGACCGGACTGTGGCAGATGCTGACCCGCAGACCGGAGGAAACCAAAAAAACCGAAGAATCCGCCCAGGATCCCGGTCAGTCTGTGGACAGATTCAGACCCGATGCCCAGCTGGAAATGACCATAAGCGGGCTTACCGAATGCGACCGGCTGCTGACCGCCATGACCAGAGGACTGCTGGACCGTTTTTCTCTCCTGGAGGAGGAGCTGTATTTCTATCAGGGCGTGCTCCGATACCGGAATTCCCTGGAGGAAAAAGGGGTTCTGACCGTATTTCCGGAAATCACTCCCGCCGAAACCGGCACCATTGAGATCCGCAGTCTGTACGATCTGCTTCTGCTGGCAGGCTCTCCCAAAGACAGAGTTGTCCCAAACGATGTATACCTGTCCTGCGGCAGAGGAGCCGGGGAGCACACCATGATGCCCGGTATGCTGATCCATGGGGAAAACAACAGCGGCAAGACCGTTTTTCTCCGTTCCGCCGGCAGTGCCATTCTGCTTGCCCAGTGCGGTCTGCCCATTCCCGCCGACAGCGGTACCATCAGCATCCGCCGCCGGCTGTATACCCAGTTTGCCACCGCTGAGGGAGAACTGATCTCCGGTTCCGCCGCCGGTCGTTTTGAAGAAGAAGCGGCGTCCCTCGCCCGTATGCTGGACGAAATGGAGCCGGATTCTCTCCTTCTCCTGAACGAGACTTTCCAGACAACCGCCTACGGAGAGGGTGCCGCCGGTATCTACCCCATCCTGCGGTATATTACGGAATGCGGCGGTGCTTTCGTGTTCGTCACCCACCTGACTGCACTGATTTCCGCTCTGAGAGGACAGGCAGTCATCGCAAAAACCAGTGACGATCCCCGTACCCGCTATAAACTGTTCCGGGAGGAGGTGCCTTCATGAGCGGAAAATTTGACGGCATCCTGCTTTGCTCCGATTACGACGGAACCCTGTACGCCCACAACCCTCTGCCCGGGTTTCCCGCCGGTATTCCGCAGGAAAATATCGACGCCCTGCAGTATTTCATGGCAGAAGGCGGTCTTTTCACCCTCTGTACCGGCAGACGGGGAAAAAGCGCACCTATGGACATCGTCCCGAATGCCCCTATCATCGGTCTCAGCGGCACGGAGATTTACGATGCCTGCACCGATACTGTAAAACGGCTGTTCACCATGGGAGAAGAATGGCGGCAGATCACCATGGATTTTCTCCCCGGCGGATGCGCCGCCAGAGAAGATATCGCAAAAATCAGTATAGTCACCGACCGGGATTCCTATCCGTTTCTCATCAATGATCCTGCCGCCCCTGCGTTTATCGCAGCCTGCAGCGAACCGGTCTGCAAGGTCTTGTTTTATTTCACCGTCCCCCGCACAGCTCCCGACCCGGTACCGCCGGAAGTCAGAGCGCACTGCCGGAGTATCGTAAATCCCCTGTCCAACGGCAGGAACGCTTTCCAGATCACCGCACTGCACGCCCACAAGGGTACAGGGGTGCAGTATCTGAAAGAACAAACGGGTGCCCGCCTGCTGGTCTGTGCGGGAGACTGGGACGGGGATATTCCCATGCTCCGGGAAGCGGATATCGGGTATGCGGTTGCCAATGCCCACGAAAGCACAAAAGCCGCCGCCCACCGGATCACTGTCCGTGCGGAAAACGGTGCTATTGCCGCAATCATTGCGGATCTGGAAAAAGAACTGTAATCCTATCTCATATCACAGAGGTGAATCATCATGGCAAAGAAATTCGAGGGTGTCCTGCTCTGTTCCGACATTGACGGCACCATGTATCATAACGGTTTCATCCCCTCCAATCTGGAAGCACTGCAGTATTTCATGGACGAAGGCGGACTCTTCACCTTCTGCACCGGACGCCGTGCCATCTATGCCCCCACGGAAGTACAGCCCAATGTTCCCATCGTCGGTATGTGCGGCTCGGAGATCTACGACCGGAGTACAGATACCATTCTGGAACGCTGGTCCTTCGGGGAAGAATGGCGGCAGCTGGCAAGAGATTTTCTTCCACGGGAAGATGTGGGGCATATCCAGTTTGAGAGCGAAGTCTCCCACCGCATCCGTACAGACGATTCTGCCATCCATGATTTTATAGACACCTTTGACGGCAGGATGTACAAAATGATCTTCCAGTACAAAGAACTGCGCCACGACCCGGAGCTGGTGCCGCCGGAAGTCCGCAGTGTATGCGGAAACCGCTGTGCCGTCGTCTCCAACGGGAACGATGAGTTTGAAATGACAGCCACAGGTATGGACAAGGGACACGGCGTGCTGTATCTGAAAAAACACACCGGCGCACGGCTTCTGGTCTGTGCGGGTGACTATGACGGCGATATTTCCATGCTCCGGGCAGCCGACATCGGTTACGCCGTGGAAAACGCCGCCCCCTGCGTAAAAGCCGCCGCCGACCGGATCACCGTCCATGTCACGGAAGGTGCCATCGCTGCCATCATCCGGGAGCTGGAAAAAGAACTGTAAAAAACCAAAGAAAAAATAACTGCCGCCCGCGGATTTCACCCGGATACGGCAGTTTTTGTCTTCCTTATTGTTCACACGGCACTTTCCCGAAACAGATCTTTCCGTCCGTTCCGGTCAGAACCACCGGTACGATCTGCCCGTTCAGATTCCCGTCCGTTTCTATGTCGATCTCCACATAATGCTCGCTGTGCCCGTTGGCGATCCGCCCTTTCTGCTGTTCCACCAATACATATACCGGCTTTTCGCTGTGTGCATCCACATAGGCATCCAGCATTTCCCGGCGCAGAACGCTCTGCACATCTTCCAGAGCCTTCAGCCGGGCTTTTTTCAGATTTTCCGGCACCTGTCCGTCCATGGCTGCCGCTTCCGTTCCCGCCCGTTTGGAATAGGGAAAAATATGCAGATGCAGGAACCGTGCCTCCTTTACGAAAGCCATGGTTTCCGCCGCTTCCGCCTCCGTTTCCCCCGGAAAGCCCACGATCACATCCGCACTGAATGTGGCCTCAGGTATATACCGGCGGACTCTGGCAATGGCTTCCAGTGCCGTTTCTGCCGTGTATCTCCGGCGCATCCGGCGAAGAACCGACGAAGAACCGCTCTGTACCGACAGATGAAAGTGCGGCAGAAGATGATGCATTTCCGCCAGCCTCTGCACAAAAGCGTCCGACATCACCGTAGGCTCCAGTGACCCCATACTCACCCGCCGGATCCCGGGAACCCTGTCCACATCCTGCAGGAGGGAGGCCAGTGCCATACCGTACCGTTCCCGCTTCTC
>JAFZET010000309.1 GCA_017560565.1 Clostridia bacterium
GAACGGCATAATTTTCGTCTGCGCATCCCTGTTCCTGCAGATTGTTTCGGCAGCAGCCCATATAGACCTTTGCCTTCCCGCTTTCTATACGGATGAATTGGTCAACGTCATCGTGCATTTCCACACCGATGTCTCCGCAGACGGGAATGCTCATCAGCGTAAGCTGAAGATCCTGTCCCGTCCAAAGGGTTGTGCGGAAATTTTCGTTCATCTCTGCGGCGTGGTTGATGTTGAATATAAACGGCTCACATCCGTAATCGCGGATTTCGGGATGGCTGCCGCAGTTTCGTTTTCGCATAAGGATACCTCCTTTTTGGTTCAGTACCAGTATATGCGGAATTTACTCTGTTGGATAAAGGGTCAGCGTATCCTCTTCGGGGCGGTAGATCCCAAGGAAAATTTCACCGGCATTCCGGTATCCCTGTGAACGGATCTGTTTCTCCAGCCATTTTTCATCCCGTCCCGCACGAGACAGATTCTCACCCATCGTACGTCCGTCCATGATGACTTCCGTCCCGATGTGCGCCGGAGATACCGTCAGATGCAGATCATACGGCGTAGCGGGACGTTTCTCCGCTTTCGGCAGAACGGACAGTTTCCCGTTGTGCTCAAAAACAGCCGTCTGGATTTCTTCCGGATCAAAATATCCCTGTTCACGGCAGAGAAGGAGGAACTCGGACAGATCCAGTTTGGCTTTCTGCAGATTTTTTCGGATAATTTTTCCGTTGTTCATGAGAATGGTGGGCGTGCCGTTGATGAACTTCCGGGTGCGTGGGAACTTTGTTGTCAGCAGGTTGAGCAGGACGGATACGAGCCCGTAAATGACCAGTGCGGTCAGAGATTTCCACGGGGCTTCCAGATCAGTGGCAAGCTCGGCGGCGATGGAACCGATGGTGATGCCGCTGATATAGTCGAAAAAGTCAAGTTGTGCCACCTGTTTGTGACCCATGCATTTTGTGATGACAAACAGTACTCCGACAGACAGCAGTGAGGTGAGCGTGATTTTGAGAAAATCCATATATTCCCCCGGTGATGGCGTTTTATTCAGTTTTGACGAAGACGGAGATGGTTATGCAGATGTATGCGGACGGGAAAGACTGTCATTGCACATCTGTGATAAAAGATGATGCGAAACTATTGACAAACGTCTGCGACTATGCTATACTGAAATCACAGACAAACGTCTATGGAGGAGCGATATGAAATCGACAGAACGACTGCCCGATTCGGAACTGGAAATTATGCTGACCCTGTGGCATAACACCCCCCCGCTGACGGCAGGGGAGATCACAAAACTGCTGGCGGAAACACACGGCTGGAAAAGTGCAACAGTACACGTGCTTCTGGAAAGGCTGGGGGAGAAAGGCTTTGTTTCCTGTGACAAAAGCGGCTTCAAGCACCTGTTCACCCCTTTGATAACAGAGGAGGAGTACCGGAAAGGCGAAGAGGGAACCATGATAAAACGCTTTTTCGGCGGCTCTGCGAAAAACATGATCGCATCTCTGCTGAGTGCGGATGGACTGACCGATGAGGATCTGGAGGAAATTTCAGCCATGCTGAAACAGCGCAAAGGAGGCAAGTGATGCAGGAATTCCTACTTGGTACCCTTGAAATTACGCTGGGAATGTCTCTGCTGATCCTACTGATGCTGGTGTTTCTGAAGTGCATTGGCGGGAAGTTTACGGCAAAATGCCGGTATATCCTGTGGACGCTGGTGTTAATCCGGCTGGCAGTCCCGTTCAGCTTCGGGATTTTGCCTGCTCTGATCGAAGTCCCCGTGGAGAGGGAACCGATACAGAAGATTCAGATGCAGGTACCGGCGGTGGAGTATACGCCTACACAGCAGAACCCGGTCACCGTACAGCCGCAGGAGCAGGGGCAGATACCAACGCCGCCTGTACAAACGCCCGTATTCATGGAACCTGACCCCGATCCGATGACATGGGAAGATATGAAAGCGTATTTCCCTCATCTGTACCTGACAGGGGCGGCGGTGTTCCTCCTGTGGAATCTGCTGGCATACGGGATTTATACCGCAAAAATCCTGCGTCCGGCAAGGGAAGCGGACAGTGAAACCAAGGCGATCTACGATGCGGTCTGCCGGAAAAAGGGACTGCGCCGTGTGCCGAAACTGCTGGTATCGCAGAACGTGAACAGCCCTGCCGCATTCGGACTTTTGTGCAGACGGATCGTTCTTCCGGATATTTCGTTGACGGAAAACGGACTTGCCGGAACACTCGCACACGAAGTCACCCACTGCAAACGGGGAGACTTGTGGATCAAGGCAGTCTGCCTGCTTGCTCGATCCTTCCACTGGTTCAATCCGCTGGTGCATCTGGCGGCATTCCGCTGTGAGATGGAAATGGAGCTGTCCTGTGACGAAGCGGTTCTTGCGGGATGTGACGAAAATACCCGTGCGGCATACGGTGAAGTGATGCTGGACATCATAAAGAGATGCCGCAGAAACAGAGGTGCGCTGACAACCCACTTCAATCCGAAGAAAAACGCGGTGAAGGCGAGATTTGCGAATATTCTCTACGGCTCCGGAAAGAAGCGGGGACTGTGGCTGATTGCGGTGTGTCTGGTGCTTTGCCTGATCGCCGGTACGGTTGTTGCCTGCCGGACGGAGGAGACAGCGGACGAAACCGAAGAGGAAACACAGCAGAATGAAATACTGAGCGATATGTATGAACAGTATCAGAATGAATACACCGATCTGCAGGTACAGCTGAAACAGTTGGATAACAAATATGCGGATCTGACGGCATACAGAGAAACATTGCAGACGGAACTGCAGGAGTTGACATCTTTACGGGAAAACCTGCAGACACAGCTTGCCGGGATGCCCGAAGATACCGAAAAGGCATTGCAGCTGTGGCTTACTATACAGGAGTATGAGGAAGAAATCAAAGGTTGTCAGCTTGCAGTTTCGGGTATAGATTCTGAAATAGCACTTGCGGAAGCACAGCGGCAGACCATACAGGAAAAACTGCAGGCGGTGAAAGAGGGCATACATGAGATTGAAGCGGAGATGGGAACGAAGTATGTACTACCGGAAGGATCCGGTGAATTCCCCACCATGGAAGCCTATGTGACCGACCGCATGGCACAGGAATCCACGATAACCTATTATTCCGTCAGCCGTCATCATGCAAACCCGGACGGAGGAGCGGATGAATGGACTGCCACTGCAAATGTCATTGATACAAAACTCATTCAGTTTGAGAAAAAAGGCGAGCTTGACGGACTTGCCTCAGACGGTGTGCTGGAATGCTGGGAATACAGATACTATGTGAAACTTGATGTTCCCGCAGAGGATGTCATGACGGTGGACGGGGATTTTGAAGGCTGGTTTGACATGGTCGGACAGCACTCCATCGTGGCTCTGCGGTATCCGGACGGAACCTATGCGGTACTCAGAGACGCCATGGTGGGTGACGGTATTGACTTTTCCGCTTACCATGATACATACGAGGAAGCCATCTACGACTGGTATGTGACGGAATACGGACTGGATCTGCCGTTGTATGTAGAGGACTGGACGGATGAAATCACCGCACCGGAGGGAGCGCATCTCGGCAATCAGCCGGTACACCGATA
Organism: Clostridia bacterium; assembly: GCA_017560565.1. GTDB lineage: Bacteria > Bacillota > Clostridia > Oscillospirales > CAG-272 > UMGS1696. Next base: position 3,601 of record JAFZET010000309.1, read on the forward strand.
TGACGGTGACGGCTGGGGGATCTACATTCCGATTGCCGCATGGTATCAGGCAACGGACGTCGGTGAGAATCAGTGGCGCTGGTGTTCCTCTTATCTCACAGGTTCCGAATTGATGGTGGATGTGTTCAATCATTCTCTTGAAGAAGAATATGCGGCTGCCGAAAAGCAGGGATACACTCCCACAGACAGAACCAACCGCGTGTGGGAAAATCATACGGATGGAACGCACAGGTATTACTATTATTACGAAAATCCGAAGGTTGGCTTCTGGCGGGTGACAATCACATGGACGGATGAAGGTGTTTCCAGCGAAAATTCGAATGTTGTCATAGAACCCCAGCTTCTCAAGCTGATGGCGGAGAGCTTTGTTGTGTTTGGGACGGGAAACAATGCTGCCAATGCACTGACGGTGACTTCTCCGATTTATCGCTGTGATGATGTGTACCGTGGGGACATCACACCCACACATGGCGAAGGCACAATTACATTCCCGGACGGACTGGACGGATATAAGCTGTACACCTGTGAGGTACAGCTCTGTACGGACGGATGCGATCCGCATGATGTGGTATACCGGAACTATTTTGGATATGCAGGCGGTTTTCCTCTGCAGAAGATGGAGATAACGAAAAACGGATCCTATACCACCGGACTCTGGCTGTTCACCTACCCGGAAGAGATTCTGGAACAGATTCTTTCTGATATGGAAAAAGGCGGTGCATCGGAAGAGGAAAAGCAGGCATACCGGAATAAACGTGTCTATCTGTATCACTTGACGATTGATAAAGAGCACTGCGCCTGCATTTTCATCGAACCTGAGAATATAGCAGCCAGACCGGAAAACGAACAGGAGATTCTGGATGCGATGGTTGCATCGGTGGAGATCACTATGCACACAGCGGCATCTGCTGATCCCGATACGCTCTATCAGACCTTCCTCGATACCGTCATCTCCCCCTATTCCGATTACATCGTTACCCATGAATTTCTCGACCTTGACGGCAACGGCATCGACGAGCTGATCATCTACGACTGGGGCGCATCTGCCAACTGCGGGATCGAGATTTTTACCATTGAAAACGGGGAAGTCCGCAGCTTTTCCACCACAACCAGTGGGGTCACCCACTACAGCGGGGAACCAAAATCTCTTGCACCGCCCTCTGCCAATGCTGTGAATTATAGCTTCTGGGGACTTCCCACATCCTATTCGGACAAAACCGATGTGATTCTGTGGTTTAACCCCTGCACCGGACGGAACGGGCACGTGCTGTACTCCATGAACGGAAGCGATGTGCATACCTCGGAGGACTACTACTATTTCACCTCCGATGCAAACGGAAACCTTACCGTGGAGGTACTCCGCTCCTTCTACTGCGAAGCGATTGATTCAAACCCCGCAAACGGCTGGAAATGCTATATCAACGGTGAGGAAGTAAGCGTCAGATGGTTCCGGGACACCATGGGAGCACTCTGGCAGGATCTTTCTGTGTCACACGGCGTGCAGTATCACGAGAAAAACACCGCATCCCGTTATGAGGAACTGGAAGCATGGGTGGAAGATGACTCTGAGGAAATCGTTCAGGCGGAAGAACCCAGTGGACTTGTCTCCGAAGATGCCGAACCGTACACATACACCTATGAGGAGTGGATCAAATACTCACTGTACACGGATTTTGGCTTCCGTGATCCTGTGGACGTATCTGCTCTGACCGATGCCGAACTGACGACCTACATGGCGGATGCCTATCAGTGTGCGCTGGACATTTATTTTCTCTTTGAAGTAAACAGTGACCGGATGTACGCACGTACTATCTGGAGTTCTACCATGCCTCATGTGGAGATCGACGGCAGACACTACACACAGATGTACAATCCCGTGTTCCCGACCCTTGCGGCGCTTGAATCCTACATGAACGGCGTTCTTTCCCCTGAGCTGACAGAGAAACTTCTGTCAATGGGGATGTTCATCGACTATGAAGGTGCGCTGTGGGGTATGATGGGTGCGAGAGGGACGAATATCTCCATGAAAACCATCGGCTTCTCGATCACTTCACGCACCGATACGGAGATCATCTACACCGCAGAGGTGGAGGTGCGTGAGGCTGATCTCAGCGCAGAAGAACCGGACTACGTGGAATACTACGATTTCACCTACGCTCTGACCGAAGACGGATGGCGCTGGACGGATTTTTATCTGTATAATTAACCCGCTATGCTGTATAACCCCCGCTCTGTATACCTCATGTTCATTATTTCCACCGGAAGCATTGAAAAAAGCAATCGTATCTGGTAAAATAAGAAAAAATCATGGAGGTGCGTATGTATTTTATCAGGGAAGAGTTTGTGACTACGGTTGCGGGGGAATATGATGTTATCGTAGTGGGAGCAGGACCTGCAGGGTGCGGTGCAGCCATTGCAGCGGCACGGAACGGTGCGAAAACGCTTATTGTTGACAGATATAACTGCCTCGGGGGGATGTGGACAATAGGATTTATGAACCCGCTTTTTGATTACAGGAACAAAAACGGCATCGTAAAAGAGCTGATTTCCGATCTTGAAGCACTGGGGCAGTGGGGCGGTTTTTGGGGACACAGCTTTCACTATGAATATATGAAATATATCCTTGACCAAAAGATGACCAAAGCCGGTGTGGATGTCCTGCTGAATACGGATTTTGTCAAAGCCATAAGGACGGATAACCGTGCTGAGGGGATCATTGTACAGAATATTGAGGGGAGAAAAGCGTATCTCGGAAAGATGATCATAGACTGCACA
>JAFZET010000310.1 GCA_017560565.1 Clostridia bacterium
ACAGGTGCAGCAGGCTTAGGTGCAACCGGAACTTCGGGAAGATTCGGTTTGGCAGGAATTGCGGGTTTTTCCGGAGTATTGGAAGGTGCATTCAGCACGATCAGGCTGTGGATAATCGAATAGTTCAATACGATCTCTTCTCCGGAAGAGATTCTGATTTCAACATTCTCTTCGTTGTCATTCTCCACAACGGTACCGGTCAGGTCCGGTTCCCGGTTGTCTTCTGCTCCATAAGAGAATTTTACTTTTGTACCTGAAGGAAGTTCCTTCAGGACAGCGTCGAGGGACTTCACCACTTGGACACCCCGTACGATGGAGTAATCCAAAACGATCTCCTCACCGGATTGGGTCGTGATTTCCACATTTTCCTTAAAATCACTGTCTGTGATCACACCGCGCACTTTCTCATGGTGCGCAGCTCCATCACCATAGGTAAGCTCAACATGCGTACCGATTGGTTGCTTTGACAATTTTTTCGCCATCAAATTTGCCATATTATCTGTCATCCTCTCTTTGTTGTTTACAAAATTCACACTGAGGGAGCGATATTGCTCTCGCGCCCCCCTTTTTGCGCCACAGCGTTGTATATTTGAACTTTCCATTTATCTGAATCTCGTTGCGAATTGCGTGAAATTCTGGTATGATAACGGATATACAACACCTCAGCACAACAAAGGTATCGGTGCATTTTAATTTTTTCGGGGGAATCTCCCATATTTCTGTTTTTTATTTTATTTCCCCGTATTTTTCTTTTCAGGCCGATATCTGTAATCAGAACAGCCTTCTGACTGTGCCAACAACAATCACAGGAGCGTGAAATGCCATGACATCAACCTATTCTGAGCGATACACCATGTTAACAGAACTGCTGGAGCAGGTAATTATGGATCATGTGATGGAACTGGCTGAGGACGCTTTTGGTGAAAATCCGGCACCGAATTCACGCCACCAGATCTACGCACGAACCACCCGGGAAAAAATATTCACGCTTGCCCTTCGGGCATTGCGTCTGCTTGCCAATATGGAGCTTCTTTCTCACGGTGATGAACAATTCCTTGAGGAGTTCCGGGTGGACTTTGACGAGGCTGTGGATGCCGTCAGCTGGCTTACCGGAACATATCACAAATCAGACACGCTGATTTCCGGAACCGTCACCCTCATCCTGCTGAGCGCCGGAAACAGCCGAAGCAGGTTTACTTCTCTTCTTCGTTCCTGTTTGGGCATTACGGTAAAAAGCAAACCCACCGTAAATCCCGATATCTTCCTGATCGGATTGGATATGATGCGGTGTTATCTGGAACACCAGCTGCTCGACGAACTGAAGGCAACCGCCTATGGACTGATCTCCCTGAGCGACAGCCACAATCGATCCGATTCCGAAGCCCACAGAACCGTAGTTGTACAAAGTCTGTCCCTTCTTGTTGATGCAGACCCTCAGACTACGGTTCAGATTTGCAAAATTCAGCAAGCAAACTTCGAAAACTTTGCCGATGCCCTTTCCGCGGAGTTCTACTGGTTTTTTGCTTTTTCCTGCCAGGCAACCGGAAATCGGGAGGATTCCCTGCCCCTCTTCTTACACTGCAGCAAACTCTGTATGGAGGTAGAAGGAGAAAACAGCTGGCTTGCAGCCCGCGCCCTTCAGATCTATCACAGAATCAAATTAAAAAAAGACCAGACCGGCAAATCCGAAGCATTTCTTTGGGATTTCCTGAAGAAAGCAGAGGAAGATTACTATACGGTTTCCGGGGAACCTGTGGAAATCGAAAGCGCATTCGTACGGTACGATCTTCTTGGATTTCACATGAAAAAGCAGACGCTCCGAAACCATTTCGAAGATCTCCGGAAGTATCTTGACCTCTGCCGCAAATATGAAGACACCGTTCGCAATCCATACATAACAATTCGCGCCGCAACCAACATGCTCAGCGCCTATTATCTGGAAACAGGCAACTTTCTCCAGGCGGAACAGCAGATGTATGCCGCCCTTGACGCCATTCCCCCTGAAGGTGTAAAACAAATGCCCTCCGACGATCTGATCATGTCGAATCTGCTTCATATCTATTCTCATCTGAACGATGTTGAGCAGCTGGAAAAACTTGCGGATATGCTCGCGGAAAAGCTCGAACATGACGATCTTCCGGATTACGAACGATATCGCTACTTTGTTCTTGTACATTCGGCATATGCGCAGCTGGGTTACTCTACAGATGTTTTTCTTGATGGTTTCAAGGATTCCCTTATGGACATCTATGCAGACATCATGGATGGCAACACAGAAGAGCTTATCGCAGGCGGCACTGACTACGCCTATGGCATTGTTGCCATGATCGTCACAATCATAGATGCTGCCGCTTTCAGCGAGAACGAACTGTATTATTATCGGTCGATCCTTCAATATTTCGTAGATGCGCCTGATCTTTTCCCCTTTACCGCCAGTGAGTCAACGGTAATATACCAGGAGCTGGCAAGAATCAGCTGCAACCTCAACGATCAGGATGCGCTGAAATATATGCAGAAGAGCCTTGATTACGGTGACAGCATGGGAGATTTCCACCCCGCTAAAATCACAAACCTTTGTATTGCTTCGATCATTTACAGCAATATGGGTCATCCGGAAACCGCGGTGAAAATTGCCGAGTCGTCTTTAAAACGCATCACGAACGCCTGGCATAACGTGATTTCCTACGTAAATGATCACCGTATCTGTCAGATTCTGGCTACAGCACAGGCAAGCTATAATACATTCTACGCCATTATCAGTTCCGGGAAACATCCGGAGGACGTTTACGACCAGCTTCTGCGCTATAAAGACCTGCCTTCTCTGGTGGGTCGTGAACGAAACCGGTACCTGAACGGTGACCTTGTAGACAAGAAATTACGTGACCGTGTCTACCAGCTCCAGGACAAACTGGCAGATGCCCAGGTATCCGATGCGCTTCACGGCATCGACACCATTACCGAAATCACCCAGGAACTGCAGCATGCCGAAGTCGAATTCGCAAAAAACTTCCCCCGGCACATTCGTTATACGGAGATCTCCTACCAACGGGTTGGGCAGGCACTGAAGGAAAACGAAGCGCTCATCGAGTATTACTTTGCTCCTGAACAGGGTTCCCTGAACTACACTGCCCACATTGATACCACTTATGAACTGGATATTTTTGTTCTTTCGAAGGAACATGGACGTCTGAAATTTGCGCACACCCGACTGCCTGACGACGATAAAATCCTTGATGATGCCACGGCATTTATTGATACCATGCAGAATCCCGATGACTCTGCCTGGATCGGCGAAAAGGAATCCCTGCGCGAAAATTTGCATCGAACCCTCCTGGGATTCGCTTTAACGCAGCTGAAGAACGTTTCAACCCTTTACATCGCACCCGACCTGGGTTTGTGTAATCTTCCCTTTGAAATTCTGTATTCCGAAGACAGCGGTGTGCTCCAGGAATCGTTCCAGGTCTGCCGTCTTGTCTGCGGTCGTGACCTGCTGTTCTTCGATGACTCCAAGCCCCAGGGCAACCGCTCCTTTATCCTTGGAGATCCCGACTTTGATGCAGCCCGCGGAAAAGTATCCGAAGACAGATTCCGCCATGCTGTCGGACATTTGGAACCGGTCTGCGGTCTGCCCTTCAGCGGAATTGAGGCACAGCGGGTCGCACGCCGCTGCAGGGTAACGCCTTACATTGGCAATGCGTCCACAAAATACGCGCTTCGGGATGCGCTGCCCTGCCGCATTATCCATCTTGCCACCCACGGCAATTTCGACGAAAAAGTGGAAAGCGACTCTCTGTATTCCTCCTACCTGATTTTCGCGGGATACAACCGGTGGATCAAAACCAAAAACCGAAGCAAATACTGCGGCAACGGAATCCTTACTGCTGATGAAATCAGCCGGATGGACCTGCGTCACACCGAACTGGTGGTTCTCTCCGCCTGCAACAGCGGCATGGGTGATTATTCCTATCGCAGCGTCAAGGGTCTGCTGTCCGCTTTCTCCGCAGCCGGAGTCCGCTGGGTGATCAGCCACATCTGGAAAGCAGAAGATTTTACCACACCGATCCTGATGGATGCTTTTTATTTCGCGTATCTGTCAAAGGGTATGGATGTTCCGGAAGCGTTGCAATACGCCAAAAATTATCTGCGTACCGTTACCATCGGCGAACTGCGCAGAGCCGGATGGCTGGACCCCCATATCGAGGGTCGCCTTTCTGAGTACGCAAAAATGAAACTGAATGCCATGCGTGCAGCCAATGACCGCCGGAGGCCTTTCATGGACGAAAGCAACTGGGGCGGCTTTGTCTGCTACAAATGTAAATAACAAGAGAGGAGGCTTCCTATGATTTCAAGTGAACGTTTCTCCCAAATGGAATGCACCTGTGGTCTGGAAGGGCTTTCCACCGAGGAAAAACTGTATCGTTTATACGACCTCTACTGTCAAACCGGACGTGAGGATTACCTGGGTGATATTCTCCTGAATGCCGAGCGGCTGGGATTCGCGATTGCCTACAATGTGCTCCTGAAAAGCAGTCACTTTTATGCCAAAGACTTTATGGACCACCTCCAGGACATCAGCATCCGCCTGCTGGAAAAACTGCGGGAGGAATACAGCAAAGGT
>JAFZET010000033.1 GCA_017560565.1 Clostridia bacterium
TCCATTTCTTCCTTGGTCATCCGGTCTTCGGGATCGTGGTTGCCGAAAACATGAGCCCAGGGGATCTGCCGTTTCTGTACCGGTTCCATGACCGATTCCAGAAAATTGTGAAGGATTTCCGGCGTGATGCCGCAGAGCTGATCTCCCCCCAGCATGACAAAATCGGGGCAGGTGTGTTCCACAAGGGCTTCCAGACCTTTTTTCAGCTTGGGGTTATAGTCCGGCTTGCCGTGAAAATCCGAAACCATCAGGATCCGGAAATGTCCGTCGGGACGAAAACGCAAAATGGGTCTGGCTGTCATGGCTGGCGGTTCCTTTCCTGTTTTTCTCTGCCATAATGCCGGTATATACTAAGGTTTTTTCAGCCGGCAGAACGACTTTCTGCTATGAAATCATCGTATCACAGAATCTCTTTTTTGTCAAGGGAATCAGTGTACCGGGCGGGGATATTTCAGAGATTTCTTCCCCGGGCATTGCCGGAATCTCTTGACAAATTTTACAAGACATGATACTATTATACCAACAGATTTTGTATAAGGAAGTGTAAATATGAAACGGATTTTGACAGCTGTCCTGTTTATGGCAATGCTGGTTGTTGGTCTTGCCGGATGTGACAGTACCGGCGAAAACACAGAAACAGATACACCGGAAGCGGTGGATGTGGAATGTATCTACACCATTGTCCGGGGCGACAACTGCAGTAAAGAAGAAACGGACGGGGCGGTACGGCTGCGCAATACCCTTGAGGAATACGGTATCCAGGCGGTGCTGGTCACAGACTGGGTAAATCGCGGGGAAAACGTGGAGGAGCACCGGTATCCCAACGAGATCCTGTTCGGGGACACCAACCGTGCGGAATCCGAGGCGGCGGTGGCGGCACTGAACAACGGTGCCAGAGGCATGGTAAATTATTCGGTTTCCTCTGACGGGGAAGACTATATTCTGGCAGCCTGCCCAGGGTACGTGGACAAGGCTGTGGACGTGCTGCTGTCGGTATTTACGGAGGATCTGACCCGTCTGGGCAGTGCACCGGTGGAAGTGGATGTCCGTGAGGAACACAGCTTCCCCATGGAAGACATCACCATCTGCGGCGTTTCCGTGGAAGAATTTGAATATATTCTGTATGAAAATTCATACAAGGATGCCATGATCGATGATATCCAGAAACTCTCCGATCTGATCTTTGATGCATGCGGTACCAGAATTCCTCTGGAACGGGAAGCACCCATTTATACCGGCAGAAGCATCCGTATTGGAGAAGGTCTGGATGCGGAAGTACAGGCCGGCGGCTCCTTCAGCTACGGTGTGATTCCCACGGCGGATGGACTGATTGTGGAAGGGAAGGATGTCTGGAACGACTGGGCGGCACTGGATGCGCTGATAACGGAGATTGAAAATGCCATTCCCGGCGGCGGTGTGCTTGCCATCGATGAGCCGATCCGCAGAATCACCGACCCGGCGGAAGATGAACCTGACTCTCAGCTGATTCTGGCTGCCTGGACCATCAGTGCACCTCACATGACCGAAGAATACCAGGTCGCTGAAATTGCGGAATGCGGCTACAACCAGATCATTATAGTAAAGCCTGACGACGATACCCAGTTCCATAACCTTGCCAAATGGATGGCCAAGTATGAGCTCCGGGGGCTCTGGTACCACTGGAGTATGGCGCTGGAACAGTGGCAGGCGGACAATAAGGAGTTCCGGGATCTGGAGGCAGAGTACATGGATACCTCCGTTGTGTGGGGACACCTTATCAAGGACGAACCCAATGTAACCATGTACGAAGATCTGAAAACCATGAAGGATATCTACATGGCTGCCCATCCCGGTAAGGTTGCCTATGTAAACCTGTTCCCCAACTATGCCAATGCCGACCAGATGAAGGTGGAAACCTATCAGGAATATGTAGACAGGTTCTTTGAAGTTTTCCAGCCGGAATATGCTTCTGTGGATATCTATCCCCTGAACGTAGGGAACAAGATCATTAACGGCTATTTTGAAAATCTGGATGTATTCTCCACTGCCTGCCGGGAAAACAAGGTACCTTTCGGGGTGTATATCCAGACAGTCAGCTTTGCCGCCAGCAAGCGTACACCCGTTGAGCAGGAAATGCGCTGGCAGGCTTACAATGCGCTGGCATTCGGTGCCACCAATATTGAGTATTTCACCTACCGGACACCGGATTCCTCTACTGAAGAATTCAAGAATGCTCTGATTGCCAGAGACAATACCAAAACGGAACGGTGGTACGGTGCGCAGCAGGTCAACGGTGAGCTTGCCGCCATGGGTGAGGCATTCCTGCAGTATGACCATCTGGGCTGTTGGGGTGTCAATATGCAGAATGCGCCGTCCTATTTCCAGTTCGATAACCAATACGCTGACTTTGACGCCATCGGAAAAGTAACCGTTACCGATGACAAAACGCTGCTGATGGGCGGTTTTGCGGCAAAGGAAGGAGACGGAAAAGCATTTATTTGTGTGAATACGGCCGATCCCGGAACCGGGGCTGCGGATATTCAGGTTACCATGCAGCTGGAAAACGGTTATACCGGTGCCGTTCTGTATCAGATGGGTGAAAAGTCGGCACTGCAGCCGGACGCAAACGGATGCATCGGCTTTACGCTGGCCTGCGGAGAAGGCGTGTTTGTGGAACTGACCAGGTAAGAGAGTCAGTTTTGCGGGAAAGGGAGAGTACCTCTATGAAAGCGATTGTGATTCAGAAAGATAAAAGTCTCCTGTGGCAGGATGTCCCGGATCCGATACCCGCGCCGGGAGAGGTCTGTATTGAAGTATATGCCGCAGCCCTGAACCGGGCGGATCTGCTCCAGCGAGAGGGAAAGTATCCACCGCCGCCGGGGTGTCCCGATTGGCCCGGACTGGAAGTTTCCGGTGTTATCTGCGCTCTGTCTCCCGAAGCGGCGTGTGAGGGCAGATGGAAGATCGGAGACAGGGTGTGTGCACTGCTGGGCGGCGGCGGATATGCCCAGTATGTGACAGTGCCTGCCTGTATGTGTATGCCCATACCGGAAGGCGTGACCATGACCGAAGCCGCAGCTCTTCCGGAAGCCTTTGCAACAGCGTGGCTGAATCTGTGCCGGATCGGAAAAGCGAAAGCCGGAGATACGCTGCTGATGCATGCCGGCGGAAGCGGACTGGCTTCTGTTGTGATCCCGCTGGCAAAATCCATGGGTCTGCGGGTGATCACCACCGTCAGGGGGACCGCCAAAGCAGAACTGGTACAGTATCTGCACGCTGACCGGGTGATCGACACGAAAAACGAATCCATGGCGGATGCGCTCCGGGAAGAGGAAGCGGCAGGACACCCTGTGAATATCGCCATTGACTGTCTGGGCGGAGAAATGCTGGGAGAGAGCCTGCCGTATGTGGCAAGAGGCTGTCGGTGGATCATCATTGCCACCCTTGCGGGAGACAGTTCCCCTGTGGATTTCCGCAATGTATATGTGAAGAATATCCGGCTGATCGGCAGTACACTCCGCAGTAAATCGCCGGAAGAAAAGGGAATTATCCTGCAGGAACTGACGGAAAATGTCTGGCCGAAGATCACATCCGGGGAGATTCCGCTGAAGATCCATGCGGTTTTGCCCATTACGGAGGCAATACGGGCACAGGAAATGCTCTATGCAGGCGAAAACATCGGCAAGGTCGTTCTGCGTGTACGGGAATGAGACTGCAGGGGAGGAATAGATTTATGACCAACAGACATATCACATTTGTTGCAGCTGGTATTGCGGAACTGCAAACCGGTGAGGTAAGTATGCCCCGGACCGGGGAGGTGCTGGTAAAGACCGTCTGCTCCACGGTCAGCAGCGGTACGGAGCGGGCAAATCTTTCTGGTAACCCCAATATCGGGATCGGTAAAGAACTGCCGGATATGACAAAGTATTTTCCCCGCCGTCTGGGATACAGTTCTGCCGGGATCGTGGAAGCAGTGGGCGAAGGCGTGACTTCCGTGAAACCCGGGGACAGAGTGGCGGTTTCCTGGGGGACACATACCCTGTATCAGACCCGTGACGAAAACAATGTCTACTGTCTGCCGGACGATGTTTCTTTCCAGGATGCCGCACTGGGGCTGATCGGCACCTTCCCGCTGGCTGCTATCCGGAAAACCCGTCTGGAGATCGGGGAATCTGCCATTGTTATGGGGCAGGGCGTGCTGGGGCAGGTGGCAGTACAGCTTCTGCGAATTGCCGGTGCTGCGCCGATCATTGCTGTGGATCCCTCTCCCGACAAAAGAGAACGGGCACTGACCCTGGGGGCGGACTATGCCCTGGATCCCTTTACACCGGATTTTGTGAACACTGTGCACCGGTTGACCGGCGGGATAAAAGCAGCCATTGAAGTAACCGGCAACGGTCATGCGCTGGATCAGGTGCTGGACTGCATGGCTCGCTTCGGCAGAGTGGCTCTGCTGGGATGTACCCGCTCGTCTGATTTCACCATCGACTATTACCGGAAGGTACACGGCCCCGGTATTACCCTGATCGGTGCCCATACGCTGGCACGTCCGGATAAAGAATCTTCTGCCGGATGGTGGACGACCCGGGATGACATGATGGCACTGCTGAAGCTGACCTCCCTCGGACGGCTGAAAATGGCAGATCTGGTGGAGGAGGTACACTCTCCGGCGGACTGCGGTGCGGTATATGCCCGTCTGATGCAGGAGATGGTCTTCCCTGTGGTACAGTTTGACTGGACAAAGCTGGACTGAGAGAGGATTTGCGTATGCGGATTATGACAAGCAATATCTGGGGAGATTATTTCGGCAATCCGGTGGATGTGCGGATCGATCAGATTCTGTCCATGTACCGGAAATACAGTCCGGACATTCTGGGTCTGCAGGAGATCACTCCCGGATGGTACGGCAGCGGTCTGTTTGAAGCATTGTCGGACGAATATATTCCTGTGGGGACGGAACGGACGGGAAACAGCAATTATGTACCGTTTCTGTACAAAAAGCATCTGAAACTGCTGGCAAAGGGGTACGAGTATCTGACAAACACGCCGGATGCTTCCAAAGCCATCACATGGGCAGTACTGCGAGACGGTGAACAGCTTTTTGCCGTGTGCAATACCCACTTCTGGTGGAAGAGCGGTCCGGAACATGATAATATCCGGGTGGAAAACGCCGTACAGCTGGCATCCCTGATGCAGGAGATCTATCGGCGCTGGCACTGTCCTGTGTTTGCCTTCGGAGATATGAACACGCTCGTGACCAGCGGTGTGTTTACGGTGTATGCAGGGAATCACATCCGGCACCTGTGGGATCTGGCGGAAGCGAAAACCGATATCGGTTCCCACCACGGTGATCCGGTGAAAGGAGAGGACGGCAGATACCACGGCAAAACCACCGATAAGCCCCATACCGGTTCCATTGACCATATTGTGGCTCTGGGAGATGGATTTACAGTAGCCGGTTACACGGTGGTGGAAGACCAGGATGCACTGGACGCCACAGATCACTCTCCGGTATATGCAGATGTGCGGCTGATATAAGCCGGATAACAGAATACAAAAACGGCTTCCGGTACAGAATGAACTGTCTTCCGGGAGCCGTTTGTTATGTTTTCAGGTTATACCGGTCAGGATATTATTCCTGGAACCATGCTTCCATGGTCTTTTTCACAGCGGCTTCTACAGAGGCACGCTTTCTTTCGATGGAAGAGGATACAGGTGCATCCTTGAAGATCACATCGGTAGCCACATCATTGATGCCGCCGAAGTTGTACAGCATACCGAAATCCAGATAGAGATTGTCAAACAGGGTATCCAGAACTTCGGAGGTACGGGGGTCACGGCTGGTCTTTTCCTTGTAAACCATATCGAAAGCCAGGGAGCGCATATTCTCGTGGGAATATCTTGCCAGAACCTCGGTGATATAGCCGGTCAGTTCCGGTTCAGCGGTTGCGGGAATTCCGATAAAGCTGGTGCACCAGATGGAAACCATGGACATATAGTTTTCCTGCTGTGCATCCGCTTTGGGCGTGGGCAGTACCAGATAATCGCTTTCCATATCCCGCAGGTGCACACCGGCAGATTCCAGCTTGTGCTGCAGGAACAGAGCTTTGTCAACCTTGAAGCAGTCGTTGATAACATCGTTGATGTTTTCCCACTGGATATTCTGACAGAAGGACGCCAGCTTTTCCATGATACCGATAGCCCGTTCATTGACTTCCAGAGTCAGAGTGTCGCCGTCTTTGATGAAGAAGGGGGCGTTGGCGCTGGCCAGAAATGCGGTAGCGGTTTCTGCAGTAGGCTGCATACCCACACCGAAGAAGTCATCCTTGGCCTTCCAGGCATTGTCGTTGTTCAGGTCGCGGTCGATGTCCTTCTGGATGGTAATCAGTTCGTCCAGTGTCCATTCCCCGTCAATGACCATCTGATAAATGTCGGTATCGATTCCGTAGTCATCATACAGCTTCAGGTTCAGGAACATACAGCAGGGAGACTGATACACGGAAGGAACGATGTCGGAGGCGGTTGTATACATGGCACCGCCGATGGAAAGGCTTTCCGCCATCATGGGGCTGTACCATGCCTTGTCCATTTCCATATAGGGCAGATCCAGCATATTGTACAGGAACTGACCGTTTACCAGGTTGGCAAGCTCCTGCATGGTGGAAATGGCGAGATTGTACATGGGATCCCCAGCCTGTACCAGCTTTTTCAGGGCGTTCAACCCTTCACCGATGGGCACGGAGGTGTAATCCACCACCACATTGTAGGTTTCTTCCACATAGCTGTCCCGGTTGATCATAGCATCGTTGATCAGTTCACCGGTCAGTTCATCTCCGGGAATGTTGACCTGCAGATCGGCGGAAGCATTCATATCAAAGATATGGTAGTTGGCACCGCCCATGTCCTTCACTTCCAGCTGCGACAGCGGGGAAGGTTCGGTTTCCGGTTCGGTTTCGGTTTCAGCGGCGGTCTCTGCGGCGGCGGTTTCTTCAGCTGTGTTTCCGCAGGCTGTTATGGATGCTGTCATCAGCAGAGCCAGAAACAGACTGAGAATGCGTTTCATAAAAATACCTCCAAATGAAATATATATGTTGAATTTGCAGGGTACGATGGTATTTCGTCCGGTCAGGACAGAGAAAGGGCATAGCGCACGGTTTCCATGGCATCTTTGGCATACTTGTCGGCACCGATCCGGTCGGCGTATTCCTGGGTCAGCACCGCACCGCCCACTACTACTTTGCACCAGGGGGCTTTCTCCCGCAGGAGTGTGATGGTTTCCTCCATGGCAGGTACCGTGGTGGTCATCAGAGCGGAAAGACCGCACAGCGGTGCATGAAGCCGGACAACCGCATCCGCAATCTCCTCTGCGGGCACATCCTTCCCCAGATCCGTTACCGCAAAGCCGTAGTTTTCCAGAAGCAGCTTTACGATGTTCTTGCCGATGTCATGGATGTCCCCGTGTACGGTAGCGATCACCACAGGGTACCGTGTCACGGATTCTCCCTGATGGGACTGCATATACAGCTTGATTTCTTCAAAAGCGCATCTGGCCGCTTCCGCACTCATGAGAAGCTGGGGCAGATATACCTTGCCGGTTTCAAATCCTTTCCCCACCGTATCCAGTGCGGGGATGATTTCCCGGGATACAATGTCCAGCGGTTCCATGGAAGCGAGCAGCTCCTTTGCCGCCGGGGCTGATTTTTTGCCCATCCCTTTGATGATGGCTCTCTGCAGATCGGAAACGGGAGCATCGGGGGTCTTTACGGATTCTTTGACGACTGCAGGGGCTGTGGGTGTGGCGGGTGCGGGCAGGGCAGAGACAAATTCGATATAGTCTCCGCAGTGCTCGTCCAGACCGTAGAGGGCACGCCAGGCGAAATAGGTCTTCATCATTTCCGGTGAGTCGGGATTCATGATGGCGGCGGAAAGACCGTTTTCCAGTGCCAGCGCAAAGAACGTGCTGTTCATGCCGCTTCTGTCCGGCAGACCGAAGGAAATGTTGGAAACTCCAAGGGAGGTGTGACAGCCAAGGCTGTGCCGGATTTCCCGCAGTGCACCCAGAGAAGCCAACGCCGCACCGGAATCCGCACTGACCGCCATAGCCAGGGTATCAAAGAGGATATCTTTCGGTTCGATCCCGTATTCTGCGGCAGTACGCAGGATCTTGCGGGCAATTTCCACCCGTCCGGCGGCCGTTTCGGGAATGCCATTTTCGTCCAGTGTCAGCGCAACTGCCACACCGCCGTATTTTTTTACCAGCGGGAAAATGGCACGCATACTTTCTTCCTTGCCGTTGACCGAGTTGATCAGGGCTTTCCCGTTGACCCGGCGCAGTGCCCGTTCCATGGCACAGGGATCGGTGGTGTCGATCTGAAGAGGCAGATTCACAATCGCCTGCAGTTCGCAGGTGACGGTTTCCAGCATGGTGCCTTCGTCAATTTCCGGCAGTCCTACATTGACATCCAGAATATGAGCACCCTTTTCCTGCTGGCGGATCCCTTCGTTCAGGATGTAACCGATGTCTCCGTCTCTGAGAGCTTCCTTGAACCGCTTTTTGCCGGTGGGATTGATCCGTTCTCCGATGAGGACGGGGGAATCCCCGAATACCACAGAGTGGGTGTAAGAGGAAACCATGGTCAGGTTTTTATCCGTCACAGGAACGGGCGGGATATCCTTTACCTTCTCCGTCATGGCGCAGATATGGGCAGGTGTGGTTCCGCAGCATCCGCCGGCGGCACGAAGTCCCATCTTCACCAGTGTTTCCATGGTGTCCGCAAAGGCGGCGGGATCGGTATCAAACACGGTTCTGCCGTTTTCCACCCGGGGGAGTCCCGCATTGGGTTTGGCAAGAACCGGTACAGAGGCAAAGCGGAGATATTCCTCCACGATGGGTACCATGGCATCGGGACCAAGGGAGCAGTTCACGCCGATAATGTCCGCACCCATACCTTCCAGAAGGGCAGTCATGGCGGAAGGGGAGGCACCGGTCATCAGCTTGCCGTCTTCTCCGTAGGCATTGGAAACGATCACGGGCAGACTGCTGTTTTCTTTGGCTGCCAGCAGAGCCGCTTTGGTTTCGTAAGAGTCGTTCATGGTTTCGATCATGATCAGATCGGCACCATACTTCACGCCCAGCCTGACGGTGTGGGCAAACAGGGAAACCGCCTCTTCAAAATCCAGATCTCCATAGGGCTTCAGCAGCTTGCCCAGAGGACCGATATCCAGTGCGATCCACATGGGATGATCCGCATCCGCACTTTCTCTGGCAGCTCCGGCACAGTCGATGGCGGCGGAGATGATCTCTTCCAGTTCGTTTTCCGGAAAATGGAGCAGGTTCGCCCCGAAGGTGTTGGTGTTCACCACATGGCTTCCGGCATTGTAGTAGTCCCGGTGAATGCCGGTGACCACATCGGGATGGGTTAGACACCAGCGTTCCGGGGATTCTCCGGGGACAAGTCCTGCACTCTGGAGCAGTGTACCCATACCTCCATCCAGAAACAGGAGATTGCCTTTTATAAAATCAAGTAT
This sequence comes from Clostridia bacterium, assembly GCA_017560565.1. Classification (GTDB taxonomy): domain Bacteria; phylum Bacillota; class Clostridia; order Oscillospirales; family CAG-272; genus UMGS1696. Next base: position 9,508 of record JAFZET010000033.1, read on the forward strand.
GTTCATATCGTTCACCATTCTGTCTGATGGATGTACATAGTTCACGCAATAATGCAGGAAA
>JAFZET010000311.1 GCA_017560565.1 Clostridia bacterium
GACATTGGTACAAAATGCCATTGATGCGTCTTTTGCAGACGAAGAAACCCGGAATTGGCTCAGCTCTGAGCTGGAAAACAGATTCCAAAGAAATTAAAACGGAGACAATAAATGAGAAAAAAGTGTTTTGTAATGTCAGGTGTTTCTCTGGCGATCACCCTTGTTATTTACATATTTACATATTGTTTGTTCCATTACCTCGGTCCTGACAAAAAATTCGGCAGAACGTTTCAGAAAAAGCCGGTAAAACCTCTTGTTACTTTTTATTTCGGTATCTGGGGTGTCCTCCATCAGTTTGCAGCCGTTACCAGCTTTCTGGCGGGTCTTATCTTCTTCCCGGGTGAAAAGCGGAAGGAACAGTGAGGAAAATTGTCTGGGACAGAAAAATCTGCGGACAGCATTGGATCACATTCCATGGAGGTGGTATCAGGGCTGAAATATGGGACGCCTACGACAGTCAGTTCAACAGAATCGAGAATGTCAGACTGATAAGGGGCGAGACGATACCTGCCGGACTGTATCATCTTGTGTGTGAGATCATTGTCAGGCATACCGACGGAACCTATCTGCTGATGCAAAGAGATTTCCGCAAGCACTTTGGGGGAATGTGGGAGCTGACGGCAGGCGGTTCCACATTGGCAGGTGAAACACCTCTGGTGTGCGCAAAACGGGAGCTGAGAGAAGAAACGGGCATCGAAGCCTGTCATCTTCAGGAGCTCAGACGCATTGTGCAGGAAAAATATCATTCTCTTTATGTGGAATATCTGTGCATTACGGATTGTGATAAACAGGCTGTTACTCTGCAGGAGGGAGAGACGATTGCTTTTCAGTGGGTCGATAAACCCTCCCTTTTGAAAATGGGGACAGATACTCTGGCATCCTCAAGAGCAATGGAACTGGTGAAGGAATGGAATCTGTAAAACTAGGTTCGCCAAAAAACGCATAAGAAACGCAAAACGATACACGGTGAGGTATATCGATGGTATTATTTGTCAACGGATGTGTGCGTGAGAATTCCCGTACACTGGATCTTGCAGAAGCCGTTCTGGCAGGCGAAACAGAGCCGATAGAAGAAGTTCGTCTGTATCCCAACGGTCCGGCAGGATTGGACTTTGAAAAACTATGTCTGCGGGACGAACTGCTGCAGCGGAAAGAATATGACCATCCCCTGTTTCAGCTGGCCAGACAATTTGCGTCAGCAGAGACCATCGTGATTGCGGCACCCTATTGGGATCTGGCATTTCCCGCAAAAGTGCGAGCTTATCTGGAAGAGATCACCGTTTCGGGCATCACATTTCAATACGGGGAAAACGGAATACCGGAAGGTTTATGCAGGGCGAAGAAACTGGTTTTTGTTACCACTGCAGGCGGTCCGATTATCCGGAATTTCGGTTTTGAATATGTGGAATCTCTGGCACATACCTTTTACGGTATCTCCGATGTCTGTCTGGTGAAAGCGGAAGGGCTGGATATACAGGGGGCGGATCCGGCTGCGATTCTGAGACAGGCAAAAGCAGAGATTCCCATGATGCTGAAGCAGGTCTGCAAAAAGATTTAACATCTGTTTCCGGTTTTGTCTTCAAGGGGGAGATCATTGTTTCTCTTCCCGTTTTTGCATTGTCCAACAGAGAATACTCTTAAAAAAGTAAAAAAGCGCAGACATGACAGTGTGCGCTTTTTCTGCTGTTCGAAGGTCTTCGGGAAACCATGGTATTCAGTGTCCTTCTCCCGCCCTCATACGTCTTCAGGTCGTGAAACATCAGAACAGGAACAGAAGCTGTCACCGGCATATCCGAACCAGAAAGCAAGAGATCACCACACGATACAAGGAGAAGCAGAACGATACATAAAGAACATAGAAATAACGAAGAGAATCTCATTTCAAACCTCGAATGGGGCTATTTATAGCCTATATTGTATCATATATAGCCCGTATTGTCAAGAAAGGAAGGCTATAATGAGACTAAAAAAGCTTTGAGGTGCAGAAATGGTTACGTATACGGCTGTCAAAAATCGGATCTTGCAATTACTGGGTGAAAAGAATATGTCCATTCACAGATTGTCTGTAGAATCCGCCGTTCCCCCTTCCTCCATCAAGAATATTCTTTACGGAAAAAGTGTAAATCCGGGGATCGTTACCCTGAAAATGTTGTGCGATGGTCTCGGGGTTACACTGTATGAATTTTTTGACACCCGGGAGTTCCGGGAACTGGAACAGGAAATCAAGTAATCAGATGTACAAAGTGGATGTTTTTTATATGGGACTTTCCATTTCTGGAAAAATATGTTATAATATACCGATATTTCTTACAGTAACAATATAGCAAGTACGGAGGCAGACTATGAACAACAGACCAAGAGGACGGCAGAAGAATATCACCGGTCAGGGAAAAGATATAAAAAGACGGGGGGCAGGTCTGGGGACGGGACCGGTAGGAGTGTCCGGACGTACGCGACGTCCCCACAGCCAGTCGGCCGGAGGACAGGGAAGCGGTGTGACCCGATCCGGCGGACTGAGCGGCGGCAAGATCATTCTGATCCTTTTAGCACTTCTGCTGGGGGGCGGCGGTGGTCTCGGAACGATTCTGGGCGGAGACAGTTTTTCTTCCCAGAGCGGTGCTTCCGGAAGTATGATCGAATCCATTTACGGCAATCTGGGCGGCGGCAGCGTTTCCTCCGGCTGGGACAGCGGCAGCAATACACAGACGCTGGATACAACCGTGGCATCCGGTGCAAGAGAAAAATATACCGAAATTCTCGGCGGCGGACAGGACGAAATGACCATCATGGTCTATATGTGCGGCACTGACCTGGAATCCCGCAGCAAAATGGCTACCATGGATCTGCAGGAAATGCTGGGGGCGGGCATCGGTGAAAACGTCAATCTGCTTGTGTATACCGGCGGATGCAGACAGTGGCAGAATACCGCTGTGGACAATAAAAAGAACCAGATCTGGCAGGTAAAGGGCGGTGAACTGCTCTGTCTGGAAAAAGATATGGGAAATGTGTCCATGACCAAGCCGGATACCCTGTCCGACTTTATCCAATGGTGCGCCGATGAATTTCCTGCCAACCGGAATGCACTGATCTTCTGGGATCACGGCGGAGGCTCTGTCAGTGGCTTCGGGTACGATGAAAAGTTCCAGTCCACCGGTTCCATGAGTCTGGCAGGGATTGATAAGGCACTGACCGCAGGCGGCGTACAGTTCGATTTCATCGGTTTTGACGCCTGCCTCATGGCAACAGCCGAAAATGCGCTGATGCTGACCAAACACGCTGACTATATGATCGCCAGCGAAGAAAC
>JAFZET010000312.1 GCA_017560565.1 Clostridia bacterium
GAGTACCGGCGATAGCGTCGCAGGTATTCTTGTTCATAGCGATGGTCAGAGCGTTGTCCCATTCGTCACCGGAGATCACACCGTCGATGGTGGGAGCGGTAGCGGCCATGGGGATGTTGCGCTTTTCATCCATGGTAGCACCGGCAGATGCAGCAACTGCCAGAGAAACTACGCACAGAGAAGCCAGCAGCAGAGAAAAGAACTTCTTCATTTTGAAAGCTCTCCTTGTAAAAAATATTTTTTGTTCACCCATACTTCTGACAAAGCATGGGTTTGCACATAACATAATACCATAAAAGTTGTCGGAAGTCAAGAGAAAACCGATATTTTGCAGGATTTAGTAAAGATTTTTACGACTGCATTTCCGCTTTCCATTTCCGGTGAATCTCTTCCCAGCCTTCCCTGAGCATTTCCAGTGCTTCCCAGGGCAGTGCCCCCTCCATCACAGCTGCTTCCAGGGGAGAGGACAGGTATTCGGCGTATGGCAGCAGGATCTTGATCAGATGCCAGTCCATTTCACCGTCCAGAATCTTTTCAAACACATTGTACCGTGCCTTTTCATCCATAAAGGGAATCAGGCGGCTGACCAGTTCATCGCTGGCTTCCACATCGGTGGCGTTTTCCAGCATGGCGATCACGGTTTTGTCATTGAGGAATTCCGACAGCTCCACAATATGGGTTACGTCAATCCCCCGGCGTGCCAGACCCACGGACGCCCGTTCCAGCACACTGGGCTTCAGCAGCGGCGCAATACCTTTGATATCCTCAATATTCTGGGCAATGGCGGTGGGTTCATTCATGGCAGCAGTGGACAGAATGGCAGCTTCTCCCACGGTTGGCTCTCCGGAGCGGATCAGCTCATCCAGGGTCACGTGAAAAATATTGGCGATGCTCACCAGAATGGACACATCCGGGAAGCTGTCGCCGGTTTCGTACTTGCTGACAGCCTGTCTGGTCAGATTCAGTCTGTCCGCCAGCTCCGACTGGGTCATATCTCTCTCTTTCCGCAGTCTGGACAGGTATCCGCCGAATTTCTGGGTACTGAACATAATTCTCTTTCTCCTTGTATTCTGTTTGGGCTATACCCATTGTACAGCATCCTGCCTCGGATTGCAAGCAAAGGCTGGTTGCGGCAATGTTCCGTTGCCTCTTTCTTTTTCATGCCGGATGTGCTATAATAAAACAAATATATACCATCAGGAGGTTCCCTATGCACACATCCAAATGGATCACCTGCCCCGGCTTCCGGTACTCCGAAACAAAACTGTACTGGTTCCGCCGCACGCTGACACTGCCTGCCGCACCGGAAAAAGCCGTTCTGCAGATTTCCGCTGAAACACGGTACAAGCTGTTTGTAAACGGAGAACGGGTCTGTTTTGGTCCCTGCCGTACTTCTGCCGAAGAAAAATACTACGACACCATCGACATTGCGCCCTGGCTCAGAGAAGGAGAAAACGAGATCTTCTGCGCCGTTCTCCAGCTTTCCGAGCCCTCTGACATGACTGGCTCCCGGGTTCTGTTCGCCATCCGCCGTACCGGAAATCTGGCGCTGGCAGCCAAGCTGACCTGCCGCTTTGCCGACGGCACCGAATCCGTTCTCATCACCGATGAAAACTGGGATGTATGCCCCTCTCCCGCTTCCACATTCCCTCTCCGGCGTCCGGATATGATCGTCTGCACCCTGGAGGAAACTTTTGCTGATGGTGCTCCCGACTGGCAGAAGGCAGCTGTGCTTGCTCGGGTGGACTGTGCCAGAGAGAAGCCCTTCCTGTACGGCATCACCAACGATCTGTTCCTGACGCCCCGCCCCATTCCCATGCTGTATCAGGCAGATGTAACGCCCCGTGATGCGGACGGAAAACCGGTTCTGCCGGACGCTGGCGGCATCCTCATCATGGATGAGCTGACCTTCGGCTTCCCCCGTTTTGTGTTCACCGGCAAGGGCAGCGTCACCATCCGGTATGCGGAATCCTTCGGAGACGGCGGGGAGAAGGGAGATCGTCTGGACAGAAGCCTCGGGATCACCGGCTGTACCGATGTGGTTTCCGTGGATGGCGAAACCGTATTCGAGCCTTTCTGGTTCCGCACCTGCAGGATTATCCGGATCGAAGCCCAGGGGGATGTGACTCTGACCGATTTCAGCTTTACCGAAACCGGATATCCTCTGGATGTACCTGCTGACTGCGATTTCGGCAGCGATACCGACAATACGCTCTGGAAGATCTCTGTTGCCACTCTGAAGCGCTGTATGATCGAATCCTACGAGGACTGTCCTTTCTACGAACAGCTTCAGTATGACATGGACACCTCCATGCAGATGATCTTCAACTACCAGCTCACCAATGATGACCGTCTGGCACGCAAAGCGATACACGACTTCCGCCTTTCCCAGCGGGCTGATGGACTCATGAACAGCCGGTACCCCTCCACGGAGATCCAGTATATCCCCACGTTCTGTTTCTATTATATCTTCATGCTTTCCGAGCACTACAAACGCTTCGGTGACAAAACGCTGATCCGGGAAAATCTCCGTGCCATGGATGGCGTACTGGAATGGTTTGACGGGTATGTGGATACCTGCGGTCTGCTCCGCAACACCATGTACTGGGACTTTGTGGACTGGTCCGCTCCCTGGATGGCTACCCGGGGCGAACCATGGATCGGCGGCGAAAGCAAGATCGTCACCATCCACAGCGCAATGTATGTGTTTGCGCTCCGGGAAGCGGCAAAGCTGGTATCCCTCTGCGGCAGAAACGGCACCGCTGCCGAATACCGCACAAGAGCCGACCGGCTGGCAGAAGCCATTGAAAAGCTGGCATGGCGGGAAGAGTCCGGTATGTACGCCGACGATCTTGCCGGAAACTATTACAGTCAGCATATGCAGGTATGGTGCGTTCTCTCCGGCATCGCACAGGGAGAAAAAGCCCGCCGGATCATGGAGAATGCCCTGCCGCTGGAAGCAAAATGCACCCAGGCATACGCCTATCTGTACTTCCGTGCACTGGAAGCCGCAGGTCTGTACGCACACACGGCAGAAATGATGGACAAGCTCCGTGCGCTGCCTGCGCTGAACTGTACAACCATCCCGGAAACGCCGGATGCGCCCCGCAGTGACTGCCACGCATGGGGTGCCGTTGCAATTTATGAATTCGCCGCTGTTGTTCTGGGGGTTCGTACCCTCTCCGCCGCTGACAAAAAGGTACGGATCCAGCCCGACATCACCGGACGGGATCATGCAAAGGGCTCCGTGGCTGCTGTGGGCGGATACATCACTGTGGACTGGAAGATCGAAGACGGCTGGTTCCGGATGCAGGTCATCGCCCCCAGAGGACTGAACCAGGAAATCGTTCTGCCCAACGGCGCAGTCATGCACACCGATCTGGACAGAGCCGTATACACCTGCAGACTGTAACGGATACTGCCACTGATACACAAAAGAAAACCGTTCGCGGCTCCTTTTCGGATGACCACGGACGGTTTTTCTGTGTATTTAGTTATTGATGATGTTATGGAAGTCCCATTCAGTGAGGATATAAATCAGGTAGTCCGGTGCATTCTTCTTGATCTGTGCATAGTTGAATGCATAGGTAAAGGTGGGCTGCATGAACGACTTGTCACTGCGCTCTACGATCATGTCGTACATATACACACCGTAGGAGTTACGCAGAACCATTACATCGGGCAGCTCGTCACGGTGGGTGTTGTAGTTGTTGCCGTTCTGGATTTCGCTGCTGTGTTCGGACCATGCCAGAGACCACTTCTTGGGATACCGGGTCAATGCTCTTACAGCGGGATGTGCGTCAAAGTTCAGAGAACGCACGCAGCAGTATTCATAGATCTTGCCGCCCTGGTCCAGGTCATAGTACCACGGCATATCGCCTCTGGTATAGTAGTCCCATTCCCACTTGAACTCGTTGAATTTACGGGGAGCCGCTTCGGGATACCGGTCGGAGATGTAGTCGAACAGTTCTACATAAGCAATATAGGCACCGTAGTCTGCCCAGTGGCTGTCGTTGTTGCAGTACAGCGGCAGGGAGTCGTTCTTTCTCTCGGAGAAGGTTTCACGCAGGTCAATTACCGTTGCACCGGCAGTGGTCAGTGCTTCTGCCAGCTGGTCAAAACGGCTGGGACCTTCGCCGGGGGTAGCAACTTCTTCGGGAACCAGTTCGGGGTAAACCGTCATGGCAGCCGGGATCATCAGGAAGATCATTTCGCAGCCGTCATCAATGGTCTTCAGTTTTTCCACACGGTCTGCATACCGGGCGGTAACATCCGCCACCACGGAATCGGACATCAGATTGGTGTGTTCAAAGTCGGGGATGTTCTTGTAGTAGAAGCTTTGGTTTTCGCCGCCGATCCAGACACCCCAGTCCTGACCATAGTTGGGTACAACAACCTCGCCTTCCCAGTGGAGAGCGTCACCGATCTGCTTGCCTTCATAGGTCTGGGTAACATCCAGAATCGCAGTTCCGTCGGGATTTTCAAAACGGATGGCAAAAACGCCGCCTTCGGATACTACATAGGAAGACCCCCATTCGGTCTTCACGGTTACGGTAGCCCCAACGGCGCATTCACCGTATGCCACGCAGAAGTCACCATCGGAAACGGAAGCACCGTGAATCTTCAGTACCCGGTTGTCGGTATCGGGATTGTATACATCCGGCGTCTTGGGCGGTGCGGAGTATTCGCTCCAGTCTTCAATGGGTACCAGTTCCACGGCTCCCTTGGTTTCGATGGGTTCGGTTTCCGGCGGATCTGTTTCCACGGTGGGATTCTTTTTCCCCTCGATCATTGCCTGCTTCTTGGATTCCGCTTCTGCGTCCTTGGATTCCTGGGTCTTGGCATTGGAAACCTGCATCTGCTCTATTGCTGCATTCTTATCCACGGAGATCCCGCCTTTTTTCCCGCAGGCCACAGCCAGGGGCAGGCAGCAGATCAGTGCCAGAAAGAGTACAGTCAGTCTTTTGGTCTTGTTCATAGCTTAATAGTTCCTTTTCGATAATATCCAGCCGCTTTCCTTTACTGTACAGCAGCCATATTGTTGTTTTCAATCAGGTTAGCCCAGTTGTATACCACAACCACTCTGTCACAGCCGTATTCTTCCACATAATCAGTGATATTCGCTACCTTGGCAGCCAGGTTGATGATTACCAGGTCAAAATGCTGTGCCAGGAAAGGTACCATGGTATGTGCAAAGGAGTCCTTTACGATCAGAAGGCGTTCTCTGCCGGTATCACCGCCGTCAAGGAATACGGTCTGTTCATTATGGGTACCGGAGAGGAATGCGCCGTATTTGTCCTTCTGGTCGAGGAAGCTTCTGTCCAGCCAGCCGGAGAAAGTCTTGTAGGCTTCCTTTACAGCCACAGGCTTGCCGTCGTCGCCCTTGACCTGCTTTTCGGAAATGCAGGAGGTGGTGAAGCGGTCTTCGTTGCCGGCGGTCCAGACTTCCAGGGTTTCGGGTTCGATAAACTTATACCCGGACTTGGACCAGGTAGTACCGTAGAAATTTTCCACCGTTTCCACGGAGAAGGCATCCATGGGCAGAATATCCGCTTCCAGCCCCCAGGACTTCATCAGTTCCGTATAGGCAATATAAGCACCATAGGTAGTCCAGTGGTGGTCGGTACGCAGATATACATACTCACCTGCATCGTATTTTTCCCGCATCATGGGGAGCAGATCGATGTAGTTTGCTTCCGGTACAATGGTTTCTGCAAGCAGGGTCTGCAGGGAATCGCTGATCTCCGTGGGATAACTGAATGCGGAAGCGGCTACATCCACCGTTCTGGGCGGCAGAATGGTTGCCACCGGCACAGTGGAACTCTTTGCCCAGGCATTCAGGGCATCCACAGACAGGGTAACGGTTTCCGGCACAAAGTAGTCCATATCGGCTACCCGTTCCAGACGGCTTTTGAAGATGGTAAAGAGCCGCACAGCCAGCTGACCATCCTTACCCAGGAGAACACCGTTGTTCTCCCCTTTACCGAAAGCAGTTTCCGTCACGCCCTTGATACCCACCAGGGAATTTCGTGCCGGGAACTGGTCGGCAAAATATTCATTGATCTTGGAAGAGAAGGAACCGTCCAGCAGTGCTTCCCAGGTGAACTTTGGGAAAGTGGTCAGACTGCGGTTTTCTTCTTCGGAAAAATCAGAGTCGGGTACGATCACAAACGCAACGGCAAAGGCGAAGATGATCGCAGCGAACAGGGCGGAGGTGGTGATATTGATGATTCTGTTGAATTTCATGTGTATAACCTCCTCCTTTTAGAAAATGAAGTACAGGAACGGGCTGAAAGTGGAGTCCACCAGATAGGCCACGCAGACAACAAATACTGCAATGGTACCCGCAGTGGTCAGACCGGCGAACACCTTGCCTCTGACAGACAGTTCCTTTTCTTCCATATAAATGGGTTCTTCCGTACCGTCTTCACGGATAGCACCCACGCTGAGCCAGTCCACGGTACACAGCTTGTCCCAGATCTTCTTTGGCAGAGGTGTGGAACCGATGGCACCGATCACAAGCAGAGGCAGACTGCGGAGGATCTGATACCCAATGGTAGGCGTGCAGAAGGTGCTGGTCCCGATCCCGAACAGGGAGGTAAAGCAGTTAATCCCGGCTGCGGCATCCGTAAAGGAGAAGATGATCCACCCGAAGCCGATCAGCAGCAGGGAGTAAATATGCTGTACAAAGGCAGGAGTCTTTTTCAGTGCACTGAGCAGGAAGGTCTTTTCCGCCATCAGGATTACACCGAAGTACACACCCCACAGGATATAGTTCCAGTTGGCGCCGTGCCAGAAACCGGTCAGGAGCCACACAACAGCGATGTTCCGGTACTGCTTCAGCTTGCCGACCCGGTTGCCGCCCAGGGGAATGTACACATATTCTTTGAACCAGGTACCGAGGGACATATGCCACCGACGCCAGAATTCGGTGATAGACTTGGAGATATAGGGGTAGTTGAAGTTTTCCAGGAACCGGAAACCGATCATACGGCCAAGCCCGATCGCCATGTCGGAATACCCGGAGAAGTCATAGTAGATGTGCAGCGTATAGAAGATCATGACCATCCAGGCACCGGCGGTGGAATCCGCAAAGGCATCGCTGGCCTTGAAGTATTCATAGTAAGCGGCACAGGCATCCCCGATGATGACCTTTTTGGCCAGCCCTACCACAAACCGTCTGGTACCGGAGCCAAACAGGTCGATGGTTTCCTTACGGGTCATAAGCTGGTCGTCCACGTCACGATACCGCACAATAGGACCGGCGATCAGCTGGGGGAACAGAGTTACGTAGGTACCGAAAGCCACGAAATTCTTCTGCACCTCCGTCTGTCCCCGGTACAGGTCGATGGTATAGGACATGATCTGGAAGGTATAGAAGGAGATACCGATGGGCAGCTTCAGACCTTCGATGGGGGCGATGGCATCGGTCAGGAAGGGCAGAAGCCGCAGGTTTTCGATAAAGAAGTTGCAGTACTTGAAGAACAGCAGAGCCGCCAGATTCATGATCAGCGACAGAGCCATATACAGTCTTGCTTTTTTGATATTGGTTTCTCTGTGCTTGTCAATAAAGAAGCCGAACACATAGGCTTCCGTAATAGACGCCAGCATGACGAGTATGTAGAGCGGTTCGCCCCAGCCGTAGAACAGCATACTGACGATGAACAGAACCCAGTTGCGGTACTTGATATTGGGGATCAGGTAGTACAGGAACAGGGTCACCGCCAGATAGGCGAACAGGAACAGCAGTGATGAAAATACCATGAATTTCTCCGGTGTTTGTTAAATTTTATTTGCCGAGGGCAGCTTCGATGTCAGCGGTGATGGCGTCCACATCATAGGAAATTACATAGTAGACATAATCACCGTACTTGGCAATGGTGGCTGCTTCCAGGGTAACAACATCGGTTTCGGGATATCCGGAGTCCGCCTTGGCGATCTTGTCATCGATACGGGTCTGGAAATACTGCATCAGGGTATCGGAATAGGAAGTGTCGTTCATCTTGAACAGACCCACATCAATGAACACATTGGGGTCGGATTCGTCGATGTACACACAGTATTCGGACACCTTGGAGAAATCCGGAACGTCCACAGCATCGCCGTAGTAACCCATAATCAGGTCATCGTCCAGATATTCGCCCAGTTCTGTGGAAGAGGAAGTGAATACAAAGCCATCCACCAGTCCATAGGTGGTCAGCGCAGCGTTTACCACATCATCCACATTCACATCCACAGCAGCCGCATTTTCAGCAGCCCCTTCTCCGCCGCAGGAACACAGCAGAGCCGTCAGAGCAATCAGCATCGCAAGAAATTTCTTCATAGGAACCTCACTTATGTTGGAATTTTGGAATTATTTACAGTACAGCTACGATTTATTATACACAAAGATTGTAGATTTGTCAATGTGATGCCGTGCTATTTATGAAAATTAACAAAATAAGGAGATAAAAGGAGATATGAAAAGAAAATTTACTTCCAAGTGCAAACGAAAAATATTTTACGACAGATGCCCCAATACAGCTTGTTTATTCACTTCACATAAAAAAGCACATTGATGTAAACATACCGTGACGGTGCCGGTATATGAATGTACTTTGAACAGTTTTGATTTTGATAATTGTATCGGGATACAGCGTATATCTCCTGCTCTGCAAACTGCATTTTTGTTATACCTGAGGAAACGAAAAGCCCGACACTTACTCCCTGAGAGGAGCTTCCGCCGGGCTTGCTTCTGTTATTGCTCTGAGGAACTCTGACCTGCCTTTGTAATGCCTTTGTAAACCGTCTGCACGTGCCGGTAGCTTTCCATATTGCCGATATCATAGCGGCTTCCCGGCATCACCATGGCATGTATGCGGGTCTGTCCGCATAGCCACGAGAGATAACTTCCGGGGGCGTCGGTTCCGCATCCGCTTTCGATCCCTTCCCTGACACGATGTACATCTTTCCTAATGTAATAATAAAAGGGAGGACAGCACCAATGGGTTGCGGGTGTCGGAGATTTTTCCGTCATTTCAAGAACGAGGTCATCTTCCGCAACCGTGACCACGCCGCATCGCGGGAGTTTTTTTTCGTCGTTTTCGTAATACCGCAGAATGCAGGAGGTCTTTTTTTCCTCTGCATACTCCAGCAACCGGTTCAAACTGAAATCCAGCACATTGTCACCGGCGATCACCAGAAGATCCTCGTCGATCTGACACCGTTCAACAGCGAACTGTATATCCTTTACGGCTCCCAGACGATTGTCGTTTTCGGTGCTCCCATCGTCCAGTACCGTGATGTTCTGGGTCTTTGTCCGACTCCATTCTTCAAAGGAACCAACATACCGGTGGTTTGAAACAACGATAAACGCATCGATTTTTCCGGAGGATGCAAGATCATCCACCAGCCAGTCCAGGATCGTTTTTTCGCCTACCAACAAAAGCGGCTTTGGAAAATTCTCGGTCAGCGGATACAGACGCGTTGCATATCCGGCTGCAAGAATCAGACATTTCATAGTTACGTACTCCTCAATCCAAATGCACGCCATCCGAACTGTAACAAAAATAAACTGCAAATTTATCTTTTCGCTCGGGGAAAATGCGCAGGTATTCTTCTGTAATCTGTTTCGTGATATCGTCCGTGAACGCAGGGTCTGTCAGCGCCATACAGCACCCGTTGAACCCCGCTCCCGAAAAACGACCGCCGTAGATTCCGTCCGTGTGGGTCATGATTTCATAAAGCGTTTTCAACTCGGGAGATCCTGTTTCCCAGCTGTCAATGGAAGATCGTCCGCTCTCGAAAATAAGACGCCCGAATTCCGCAAGGTCACCTCTTCTCCATGCTTCCGCTCCGCGTCTGGCACGATCAAATTCAGAATAATAATGTTCCGTGCGCTTTCGCCAGTTCTCCGGAAGAAGGTCTTTGTACCGCAGATAAACTTCATACGGAACTTCACGAAGAACCGTTTCGGAAAGTTTTCCGTATTCCAAACCTGCAAATGCCTTGAGGGCATAAGCGGCAGCACGGCATTCATCCACACGCGTATTGTAGCCGCTGCCGGCAAGAGAGCGTTCAACACCGGAGAAGATAACGGCAATCCGGTACGGCTTCATATCGGAAGACTTGGGGATCAATTCAGTATGATCGTCCAGCATATCCATATAGAGGAGATGGTCTTTACGACAGTAAACCTCACAGGATTGGTCAAGCTTGCCGCAGGAAACACCGACATAGGAATTTTCCGCACAGCGTGCTGTCTGAATCATTTCTTTTGCAGTAATATGAAGACTGTTAAGATGACAAAGTGCTGTAAGGAACGTAATAATAACCGCCGCCGAAGAGGAAAGTCCACCGATCGGAAGCTCACCGTTGATTACACCGTACATCCCGATATGAAGCGGGTATTTTTTTCCCAGAGCAATCGCTGCACCGCGAAGATAATCGGCCCAGTCATTCTGTTTTGTTTCGGGAACCGCATTCACATGAAACTGACAGCGTTTTTCAAATTGAAGGGATTTCAATTCAACAACGCCGTTCTGCCTGGGAGCGTAAGCAAGGTGGATCCCTTTGTCAATGGTAAACCCGGTGATAATTCCGAGCTGATGGTCGATATGAGCACCCAGCGGACAGATCCGGTACGGCGTAAAAGCGGTATACGCAGGGGATTCTTTATAGATGGATTCAAACTCTTTAATGACGTCAGACATACACTATCTTCCTGAAAGTATATAAATATTGGTAATGTTGGAATCATTTTAGCATATTCCAAAGGGGATGTCAATAGACGTATCGGATGCCCCGGCACGGCCCGTTTCCCCCAAAAAATAAAATGAGTAAGATAAATTGAACACCAATACTGTATGTATCATTTGTGTTCAAAGATTTTGCGGATCCAACGCAGGAGCGGTTTGCTCAATAAAGCCACAAGTGTCATATAAACTGCAATTCCCACCACAATCTGTACCACCAGAAGCAGGAGAGATGCCTGTATGATCTCATTTAGAAAAAAACCCGTTCCCCATACAGCTATACCCATGGCAAGACACGCCAGCAACGGTTTCCATAGTTCACGGAACTGTTCGGCAAGTCCGCAGTGGAATTGTTTTTTCACAGCCGCAGTTACGATTGCCGCATCGATCCATGAACTGAGAACTGCTCCCCATGCAACAGCCTCTACGGAATGAAACCACAGAAGGCTTCCTATAAGAATGGTCAGCATCATGATCCGACGGATCTCTTCCAGCCTCATATAAAGTCCACTGTATCCGCCGGCTTTGATTGCCACAAGACCGCACGACATAAAGGGAAAACTGGCATAACCAAAGCAAAGCAGCTGCAAAACCGGGATACAGGGGATCCATTTCTCAGTCAGAAGAAGAGGGATAAGCGGGTCGGCAATGATTGCCAGCCCAAACAAGGCAGGAAAAACAAGGCTTGCACTCAGCAGCAGCATTGTCTGCAGCGTCTTACGGAAAGCCTCCTCCTGTTCCTGCTTTTTGGAAAGTACCGGAAACATCACGGAATTCACTGCCGTATCAAGTGTCTGTGTAAGGATCTGGGGAAGCTGTTCTCCACGACTGTAGTACCCAAGTTCTTTTTCTGAAAACAGTTTTCCGACAGCCAGGGTACGGATGTCGTAGTACAGGCTGCATAATATACCGGAAAACAGCATTTTCCATCCGTAGGAAAAAAGCTCTTTTGCCCGTGAAGCGGAAAACTCCAGTCGCGGTCTCCATTTTGCCACCGGAAACATCAGAAAACAGGAAAGAATTGTGTTGGAAAAATAATAGAGAATCAACGCCCAGATTCCCCAGCCGAATAAAGCCGTCAGGATTCCGAGCGCACCGGAAAGGATGACTGCAAGGAGAGTGACGAACATATTCTGACGGAATTTCATCTCCCGCTGTATTTTTGCCTGTTGTACAGAAGTACAGGCAGAGAACAGCAGGGAGAAGGAGTACACCCGCAGCGGAAGTACGATAGCATCGTTACGGTAACATGTCCCGATGAGGGGCGCAGTTATCCATAAAAGGAGAACGGAGAATACGGCAACAGACAGACTGATATAGAAAACTGTGCTGTAGTCTTTATGGTCGGCTGTTTTGTTCTGGACAAGAGCCGTACTCAGTCCGGACTGCGCGAATGTATTTCCGAGGTTGATAAATACCGTAATCAGTGCGATCTGTCCGAAATCCTCCGGAACCAGAAGACGTGCAAGAACGATACCGATTACAAATCCCAATCCCTTAACGCAAAAGCTTTCAATGACTTTATAGATCAGAGAGGATAGAACAGTATTGTTTTCATGGGTATTGGACATTTTTCATTCCTGTAAATTATTTATTTTAATATCAAATTTCGAATGATAATCTTACCCCATTCCGGAAGTAATGCCAACGATAAGATTCTTTATTTTTTTGTTTTCCATACCAGCTTCAGTTCTGTAAACAGATCTTTGGGACGCAGGAGCAGCAGCTTGATTCCGCGCCAGAAAACAAGAAACGGCAGAAGGATTTTATACCTGCCGCACAAAGGATAGTACTTCTGTATGTAATCCATATCCGGAAAAAGCCGCTGCAGCAGATACCGGAACCGGTCCGCAACCGAGAGGGAATGTTCCTCTCTGGAGGATGCACGAATCTTCTGCACGATCCGGTTTTCTGCAGTGCCGTGAGAGCCGGAGGAAAGGAAGAATTCGGCAAGCTCCTGCTCCTCTTCTGTCAGATCCTCTTCGGTGACTCCCGGCTTCCGGAAAAATGTTTCCGCAAGGGCTTTTGCGTTTTTCTCGTAGGAAGTCATTCGCAGGGTTTCACATTCCTTCGCAATATATCCCCAGTCCAGCTCTTCCTTCCGTGCGTCAAGGTACACATAAATATCCAGCAGGGAACGGATCCCGATTCCCGCATATAAAAAATGCTTGTAGGAATGCGAGAGACAGTAAATGTAAAAATCCTCATCGCTGAACCGGCATTCCATGGGATGTGCCGCATCAACCGGCAGAAGCCGTTCTTTCACATTTTTATAATATTCATAAAAGAGAGAATCCACCGTCCGGCGATGCAGAGAAAAATGCATCTCAAAATTATAAACCGGAAGTTTGCTGTATACGTCGTGGGATTCATCCTCACGCTCCGCTTCGGAATAGCCGTTTTCCAGAAAATATTCCCGTACCCTATCACGGTAATTGCTGTCAAACAGAATATCGTTGTCTACCATCTGACGCATCCCGTATTCCGGATAGAAGTCCTGCAGAATCACACCTTTCAGCGGCATATACCAGATTGCGTGTGCATCCAGAAAATCGAACAGCTTGCTGCGTTCTGCCTCCAAAAGAATATTTTTCCGGATCGACTTCGCTTTGTCCTCCGCCCATTTTTTCAGCAGTTCCTTCGGAATCTTTTCGGCAGTGTCCGATGAAGAAGCAAGCCGGAGTTCCAGTCCTGAAAAGGTGATCGCCTGCATCCCGTGATGTTTGGCGATCCGGTAAACATCGGGGAGAGACATGGAAGCGATCCTCTCTGCCGCCGGGACTTCCTGATGGATTGCGCAGGCAGCAAGGTAGATCATGTCATACCCGTGTTTGTATGTTTGTTTCGTCATGGGTTTATTGCTCCTGATGATTTTTTTGGAAGTTCGATCCAGCTTCCGAGAATTCCATCCCATTCTTCCGGGTGAAATGCAGCCAGACCACAGTCAGAGAAAAACGTAAACTCCGAAAAATACAGATGTCCGTCAACTTCATAAAAATCCACCCGCAGAAAGGGAAGGTTTTCGCTCAGTTCCGAAGCCAGCCGGAGCATCCGTTCCAGAGTCTGAGGTCTGTCCGGCGGCTCAGAACTGTTTGAAAAATTCTGTCTGAGATTCAGAAGATTCCATTCCGTATCGAAATAATCAATCACTTCGTGTACGGTCTTATCACCCTGGATCATCTGAATCAGTCTGGGTTTTCCGCCAAATGTAAAGACCTTGTAGACATTCAGTGATTCTGCAATACTGCGTTTGTTTTTTTCTTCCATATACTGTTCCGCCAGAATCTGCGGCTTTACATTTTTGTACGGCCATTCCCGCCCGAACCAGTAATAATTCCGCTTCAGGGAACGACAGATCTTCTTTCTTGCCGCTTCTCTGTCAAATGTACTTTTATCCCTGCAGATCACCAGACCGCCGCTGTCATGCGTGCATTTCAAGACGAATTTTTCCGGCAGCGCATTGAAATCAATATCGTCAAAAGACTCCCACACGCCAAGGGTAGGAATACTGTATTCCCCGCCTATTTTTTCCGCTATATAATCTTTCACAGCATACTTGTCCACCATCACGGTATATTCCGGACGACGGTTATGCAGCTTGAGCCACTGCAGTTTCTCGTTGAAGGTTTCAGGATTCTCAAGATCCAGCTTTTTGCCGATACACTCCCTGTACAGACATTTCAGATAAAATTCGTCCGGAAAGAGCCGTCCGAAACCGTGAGAATTTAAGTAAACAATAATTTTCCTGGGATGCGTCAGATATTTTACAATTTTACGTACAAAATTCATTTTTCGATACCCTCAGCAGAATCATTCGAATTCCATTGCAGACTGAGATAGGCAAAGGAAAGTGCCAGCAAAGCCGTACCGTTTTGCACAAACTGTCCCGCCTGGATATAAACCATGATCAATACCAATGGCATATAGTTAAATTTCCTGCGTTTGAAATTCACTTTCCCGTCGAAAATCATGGACAAGAGAAAGACTGTCATCATGAAAAGGCCGGGAATTCCCCAGCAAACCAGAATTTCCTGAATTCCGTTATGACATACATTGGATATGGTTCCGTAAATATTCACAAGTTCCCTTGCAAAATTCTGTATTCCAACACCAAAAAACAGATACCGGACATCGGATAAAAGATGTTCGTTATAGAACCGGAAAAGCTCCGCTCGGCCATTGGAAACGTCTTCCTCAAAAAAGCGTGCGACAAAACTGGTGAACACAGACGGCATTAATATATAAGCAAAAAGAGCAATCAACGCACAGACCAGTCCAACCAAGAAGATCCGCTTGATCTTTACGGATTTCCGGACTTCCCCAAAAGATATGAACATCACCAGAAGCACAGCCAGACACACTAAAAAAGTCCGTGACATTGTCATGATCCCGAAGAGGCACAGTGCCACAATCAGGACATAATCTGTTTTCCTTTGGTTCTTCGTCAGAATCAGCTGAAGCAGACCGCTGATGGACAGATTGCAGATAAATCCGAGCTGATTGGCGTTGTAGTTTACCCCGAACTCCTTCACAGCCGCATTTCCGATCCCCAACCGATAGGAGCCGAGAAAAATCAACGAAAAATTAAAATCATTGGCTTTCAGAAGATTGAGCAGAACAACAGATACCATAAAGACAGACACGATCGCCAGCATCCGGCAGATCATTACATAATTTGTCTTTTTGTAGTCCAAAGTGATAAGAAAACTGCAGAATATCAACTCCGAAAAGATACGAAAAACCTCGTAAAGTGAAAAAGTATAGTGGAATCCATGAAGGATTTCCCATATTAACATACACAGCAGCGGAAATATCCGCCATGTAATCCGAATGTCCCTGTAATATTTCAGTGCATAAATCAGAATACAAGCAAGCAGAAGATATTTATACTGAAACGCCGTGGCCATCGGAATGCAGCAAATGCACAACGCTATAATTTCATTGCGCCGGTTATCCAGTGCGATGAGCGAAGCAACCGCAAGGATCAGAACAACAGAAATGGGAATCTCCAAAATGTTGCGCGCAAAAATTGCTGCGCACAGAATCCCCATTTCAATATAAAATATGGTACGTTTATTTCTGGTGTATGTATATTCCTTATGCGGCGGCAGGATATTTTCTTCCATCTTCAATAATCCTATCCTTCAATGAGTTTTATCAGTTTTTGCAGTGAATCGGATTCACTGCAAAAGTTAAGTACTTTCCTGCGTGCCTTCCGCGTATGGTACAGTACGGAATGATGCATTCCTCAGGATTCTCGTAATCGTTCCGGGCGGCAACCGCAGTCTCATACCCCATCTCCTGAAGTATTTTCAATTCAGAAAGATGAAACGGCATGATATGTGTCTTTACAACAGTGGCGACGATCAGAACTTTTTTTCATAGTCTTATTTTGTACTGTCACGTGTAAACAGGACTTTTAATGTCTTCAGCATAATCAGTATATCCAGCCGGAAAGACCGTGTTTTTATGTACTCCACATCATACACGATCTTCTCCTCCGGCTTCAGATCATATCCGCCGCTGATCTGCGCCAGACCGGTCAACCCCGGTTTTACCTTCAGACGTTCACTGAAGCCGTGGACATAGGTTTCAAATTCTTTATAAAAACATTCTCTTTCCGGTCTCGGTCCGACAAGACTGAGATCCCCCCTGAGGATGCACCAGAACTGGGGAATTTCATCGATGTGATACTTTCTGAGGGTACGTCCCAGCGGAAAAATACGCGGATCGCTTTCCCCTACGGACCACTGGGCACCGTTTGCTTCCGCATCCATGTTCATGGTACGGAACTTGAGTATCTGTATCTTTTTTCCGTTCAGCCCGAGGCGTTCCTGGGAATAAAAAACAGTTCCTGCAGAAACACACTTGATCGCAATGGCAATAAACAGCATCGGAATGCACAGAACGATCAGTGCAGCACCGGATGCAAAAATATCAAAGATTCTCTTAAAAAAACGGTATACCGGCTTTCCCGGGATCTCCCCCAGAGGCTCAACGAAAAATTCATTTTTTTCATTGAAAGGAGAGATCACACTGTTATTGTGAACCGCTTCCTTGGCAATCTCTTTTTGAAACAGATTATTCATTCGTTTTTGTACTCTTTCTCATTTGTTATTTTCTGAGTATCTACCTGCAACACCCGGCACAGAACTGACCGCATCCGACAATATACTATTTTCGCTCTTGAATCGGTGTGGAATACAGATATTCTGTTTTCTGTCGCGGATTGCACAATGTCCGTAAGGATTTTTGCGCACAGACATCATACAGTATATATAAATCAGGTTATTTTCGATAACCATGAATGTCTCCGTTCTCTCAGCTGTTACAGCAGGTCGCTTAACAAAAATTACCAACATATCAAACAGCATTTTTGAATAGTTGGAATTATCAGAAAAAATATATTATAAAAACCCATTATTCATTATAACACTTTTTTTAAAAAAGTCAATTCACACAAAGAAATTTCCTAAGTTTCTGTTTCCGTTTCTCAATGTACAAACGGTCCCTTCCGCCGATGTATCCGCTCCGGAGAATCCCGCTTGTCCGTCTGGCAAAAAACGGTTGCAATTTCGGGTATTCTGTAGTATACTGATACAAACGAAACCATAAGGAGTACATTTTCCATGAAAAGAAAGATACTGGCAAGTGATTTTGACGGTACACTGTGCCATCGGTATACACCGGATATGTACCCGGCATCTCCGGAGGTTCTGGAGGCCATCCGGCAGTTCCGTGCGGAAGGCGGACTGTTCGGCGTTGTCACCGGTCGCGACTGGCGCTGGAGCTGGTATGAACTGGATCAGAACGGCAAACTGGAGTTTGATTTTATCATCGCCCTGAACGGTGCCCAGATCTTCAACCGTGCGGGAGATCTGATCCACGAAGTCACAGCGGACGGAAATGCCGACTGCGGCGGTCTTCCCCTTTCCAGAGCACTGGCGAAACGGTGCTGGGAAGTGGTCAGTGACTGTTTCTGCATCAGCTGGGGCAGAGAACGTCACTACTTCTCCCCGACTCTGCCGGAGGGGGGCGAGTTTGACGGAGATCAGTATTCCCCCCACACGATCCTGGACGATCTGGGGCATTTCCACATGGCAGGTGCCATTGCGCCCCATGGATTCGATACCCTGGAAGCCGGTGAGATCATCCGCAGGGAATTCGGTGCCTGGCTCAATCCCCAGCCCAACGGCAGATGCATGGATATTCCGCCCCTGGGAACGGACAAAGGACAGGCAGTCGCCCGGTATGCCGCACTGATGGGGGTGGACAGGGACGATATCTGGACCGCCGGGGACAACCACAACGATCTGGCCATGCTCAGACCCTTCCACGGCTGTGCCATGGCAAACGGCGTACAGGCGGCAAAGGATGCGGCGGAATATGTCTGCCGGGACATTGCGGAAGTGATCGAAACCATCCGGAAAGCACAGTAAGCCGCAGCACCCAAATGATCATGCTGCATACAGCAGGGAGGTTTTTATGCATAACGTACTTTTCAATCTGTATCCGGGAGGGGTTTCCCGGTGTCTCACCTTCAGCTATGACGACGGTCCCGCAGAGGATATCCGACTCACCGATATGCTGCGGAAATACGGGCTGAAAGGTTCTTTCCACCTCAATTCCGCACGGATGAAGCCCGGTGCCGCCATTTCCCTTGCGGATATTCCTACCGTCTACGCCGGTCAGGAAGTCTCCTGCCACATGGTAAACCATCCCTTCCCCACCGATATTCCGGATGCGGCTGTGCTGGCGCAGATCCAGGAAGACCGCCGTGCTCTTGAGAAAGCCTGTGGGTATGTGGTGCGCGGGATGTCCTACCCCTTCGGCAACTACGACAGCCGGGTAATCGGACTGCTCCGGACTGTCGGTATGGAGTATTCCCGCACCACCAGAGCGACCAACGGCTTCGGTCTGCCGGAGGATTTCATGGCATGGCACCCCACCTGTCACCATAACGGTCATCTGACCGACCGGCTGGCAGATTTCAATGAACACGACCGCTGGGGCAGAAGCAAGCTGTTCTATGTCTGGGGGCACAGCTTTGAATTTCCCAGAGACAACAACTGGGACATGATGGAAGAATTCTGCAAGGCTGTTTCCGGCAGAGAGGATGTATGGTACGCCGCCAACATCGAAATCGTGGACTATGTGAATGCTCTGCGCTCCCTGCGGATCTCCGTGGACTGCGACAAGTTCTACAACCCCACCATCACACCTGTATGGATCACCGTGGATGGACAGAAGCTTGAAATCGGCGCAGGTGCGTCTGTTGTTCTATAACCCCCGATAAGCCAAGAATACCGGAGTTCCGCATGGTTCTCCGGTATTTTCGTTTACAGTATGTTGTTGCCGTAATTCCGCATATCAGCCGCCGTACAGTGCCCATGTTTTTTCCATAGCTTCGATGATCTTGCTTTCGCTCTTGGCATATGTGGACGCAAATCCGCCGCCGGCTTTGACAACGGTACCGATAATGCCTTCGATGCTGCCCCAGTTGAATACCTTGCCCAGGTCGTAATACTTGGTTTCAAAGATGATATCGAACATATCCGCAGATTCTTCGTCACGGACCAGCTTGGTAGACAGGTTTACATCGTAATAGGCTTCCACCACCTGTTCGGAATAACAGGACAGGGCTTCCAGCAGGATGGCGGTTCTTTCCAGTGCCTCTCCTGTAATGGTCACGGGTACGGAAATACAGGGACACCAGTTGGTGGAAATGATATGGCAGTAGTCTTCCTGCGCTTCGTCATACTTGGGATTGGGCAGAATGCCGAAGTCGTCGATCATTTCACGGAAATCCTTCAGGTCGTAGATACTGCCCAGACGGAACAGCAGACGGTTTTCCATCAGCATATTGTTCAGCTTGGTCCAGCCATCGCTTCCCATGTTGGTAACCATAATGGATGCATTGGTATCACAGTAAACCTTCGCCAGGGTTTCGATCACCGCTTCGTTCCGTTCATTGTTGAATACGATCTCCGGAGATCCGTCTGCGGAGATTCTGGCAAGCTGTCCGCCGGTGCCGTAGAACACCACACAGGCCAGACCGTAGTCACTGCCGATCCCGTAAGCGTCGTTGATATCCATGGTACCGTCACCGTTCAGGTCTGTTGTGGATCCCTGGGCAAAGGTGTACATGGCGTCAATGGTCCACTTGCCTTCCTTTACCATGGTATACGGATCGTCCATCCCGGGCAGATCCGCCAGTCCGTACTGTTCCACCAGTGCTTTGTTGTAGAAGATCCCGTAGTTCAGTTCTTCATCCCCCACGGTTACATCCCCGGTCAGGCAGTACAGTCTGCCGCCCAGCATCAGGTCTCTCTGCAGTGCTTCGTCCCACCAGGGAGCATCCAGATCCATCAGCGGTGCCAGATCCCACAGTTCTCCGTCCAGACCCATGACAGCACTGTCGTTGATATAGGGCTGTACGATGTCATACACCGTTTCACCGGCTACAACGGCATTCTTGGCGGTTTTCTTGACATCATCGTTTTCTTCCCAGGCAATCACTACATTGAAGTCTTCCTCCACCTTCAGGTTCCGGGCATACACCGCATCGTTGAGCACTTCCCCCTTCTGGTCATCCGTCCAGGCAAAGTCCAGCAGCTGCTTCATGGTGCCGGGATCTCCCTGGGTATAGCAAAGGGTACGGAATTCCTCTCCTCCATAGTCAGCGGTTTCCACCGCCAGCGGATATTTGCTTTCGGTTTCTTCTGCCGCCGTGGTTTCGGTCTGCCCGGACGTATCCGC
>JAFZET010000313.1 GCA_017560565.1 Clostridia bacterium
AGCTGTTCCTTCTTCGGAGAACACTTGAGAATGATCTGATCCTTCATATCGTGGCGTTTTACCACTTCGATGATGGCAGCCGGATTGTCACCGAACTTGTCGATGTTGATATAACAGCGTCCCTTCAGATGCTCCAGAACTTCATCCAGTGTGTTCAGCCCGATCTGTGTGGGGGTACCGTCAAAGTTCACCAGACGCAGTGCCCGGATCTCTTCAGCAGTCATCTGCTTGATATTGATATCTTTGCCGAACTGTCTTCTTTCCATACCGGGGTGGAAGATAAACAGCTCATCGTCTGCGGATTTGGTTACATCCACTTCCACCATATCTGCACCTTCCGCCAGAGCGAAATCGTATGCGATGGTATTGTTGCAGGGGATGTTGCCGCCCCAGATGCCCCGGTGGGCACAGAGAATGATCCGCTCGGAGGCAGTTTCACGAATATCAAATTTCATAACCGTACCTCGCTTACAGATGTCTGGAAGCCTTGGTGTCGCAGTAGATGCAGCGATAAATGCCTTCGTGACGGTCTGCCAGACGGAAGATGTGGGGCAGTTCCTGTTCAGTGGTGGTAATGCAGCGGGGGTTCTTGCACTTGATGACGTTTTCCAGTTCTTCCGGCAGAGCAACGTGCTTCTTTTCCACGCACACATCGTTACGGATCACGTTCACGGTGATATCGGGATCCACATAGCCGATAGCGTTGAAGTCCAGCTGCAGATCGGCATCCCCGATCTTGATGATGTCCTTCTTCCCCATTTTCTTGGAGGGTACGTTTTTCAGGATGGCGACAGAGCAGTCCAGCTCTTCCAGATGGAGCAGCTGGTAGATCAGCATACCGCGTCCGGCTTTGATATGGTCCAGAACGATACCGTCCTTGATGGAATCAATTTTCATAGATTACGCTTCCTCCTTGGCATCGATTTCCACAGCAATGTCCAGCAGCTTCATGATCAGAGCCATACGCATATACTTGGCGTACAGAACCTGACGGAAGTATGCGGCTCTGGGATCCTTGTCCACGGCCACGGAAATTTCGTTTACTCTCGGCAGGGGATGGAGCACCGCCATCTTTTCCTTGGCCAGCTTCATTTTGTCCGCCGTCAGGATATAGCTGTCCTTCAGACGGAGATATTCTTCTTCGTTGAAGAAACGTTCCTTCTGGATTCTGGTCATGTACAGCACATCCAGTTCGGGCAGAACGGCTTCCAGATCGGTGGTTTCCTTATAGGGCACACGATTGGTCACCAGAATATCCCGGCGCACATAGTCGGGCAGGCGCAGTTCCACAGGGGAGATCAGCACAAACTTCACGCCGTTGTAACGGGACAGAGCGGCGATCAGAGAGTGTACGGTACGACCGAACTTCAGGTCGCCGCAGAAGCCTACGGTCAGGTCGGTCAGTCTGCCCAGCTCATGCCGGATGGTTTCCAGGTCAGCCAGGGTCTGGGTGGGGTGGTTATGACCGCCGTCACCGCCGTTGATCACGGGAACCGTTGCATTGATGGACGCCACATAAGGTGCGCCTTCCTTGGGGTGACGCATGGCGATGATATCCGCATAGCAGCTTACCACCTTGGCAGTATCGGCAACACTTTCGCCTTTGGATGCAGAGCTGCTGGCGGCTTCGGAAAAGCCCAGCACATTGCCGCCCAGTTCATACATAGCGGCTTCAAAGCTCAGACGGGTACGGGTGGAGGGTTCAAAGAACAGGGTAGCCAGCTTTTTACCATGGCATACTTCGCTGTACTTGGCGGGGTGTGCCATAATATCATCGGCTGTGTTCATGAGCTCGTCCAGTTCTTCCACGGACAGCTCCAGAATATCGATCAGACTTCTCATGCTTTTGCTCCATTCACTGCCAGATAATTCTTGATGCGGGCTACGTTTTCAGCGTTCTTTTCGTCTTCTTCCAGATATTCGATGATGTCGTATACGTCAACAACGGAGTATACCGGGAAGCCGAATTCTTCGCCGATTTCAGCCATAGCGGACTTTTCGCCCTTGCCCTTTTCCTTACGGTCAACCATTACGAATACGGCGGCAACCTTTACGTTCTGCAGGGAGGACAGGATCTCCATGCTTTCGCGGATGGCGGTACCGGCGGTGATTACGTCTTCCACGATTACCACTTCTTCGCCTTCCTTCGGTACGTACCCTACAAACACGCCGCCTTCACCGTGGTCCTTGGCTTCCTTGCGGTTGAAGAAGAAAGGAACGTCCAGACCATTCCCCGCCAGTGCGATGGAGGAAGAAACGGCGATGGAGATACCCTTATAAGCGGGACCATACAGAACGGTTCTCTTATTGCCTACCTTTTCCAGATAGCTCTTGGCGTAGAACTCGCCCAGCTTGGCAATCTGGTCACCGGTCTTGATGTCGCCGGCATTGATGAAATAGGGGATCTTACGACCACTCTTAGCAGTGAAGTCACCGAACTTCAGTACGCCTGCGCCTTCCAGAAACTGAATAAACTCTCTCTTATATGCTTCCATTTTTCTATATCTCCTTACTTTCTTCGTTTTTTCTCAGCCCACAAATTCTGCCATGCAGCGTTCATAAGCCGCCAGCGGATCTTCAGCAGCAGTGATGGGACGGCCTACTACGATGAAGTCAGAACCGATTTCCTTTGCCTTGGCGGGGGTGGTGATGCGAACCTGGTCGCCAACATCGCCGTCAGCGAAGCGGATACCGGGAGTTACGGTGCAGAAATCCTTGCCGCATACGTCGTGAACCTTGCCGGCTTCCAGGGGAGAGCATACAACGCCGTCCAGACCGGCAATCTTGGCGTTCTTGGCATACTGCATAACCACTTCGTCCAGAGGACGGTCGATCAGCAGTTCGTTTCTCATTCTTTCTTCGCTGGTGGAGGTCAGCTGGGTTACGGCGATCAGCAGAGGACGGGTACCGTCGGGTCTGGTCAGACCTTCCAGAGCGGCTTCCATCATGGCAACGGTGCCAGCGGCGTGGAGGTTGGTCATGTCTACACCCAGGCGGGACAGCACGTTCATACTGCGCTTTACCGTATTCGGAATGTCATGCAGCTTCAGATCGAGGAAAATCTTGTGACCTCTTTCCTTAATTTCCTGTACCATGGCAGGACCTTCAGCGTAGTACAGTTCCATACCGATCTTCACAAAGGGTCTCTTGTCGCCGAAACGCCCAAGGAAGTTCATGGTTTCCTCTCTGGTGGGAAAGTCGCAGGCAATAATTACATCGCGGTTCATACGTGTGCTCCTCCTGTTATATCAGATAATTTTTCGATTCCGTATTTTTCCATCACCCGGGGCAGATCATTGATGATATCCCGGCAGGCGCAGGGGTTGATGAGGTTGGCGGCACCTACCTGTACGGCAGCGGCACCGGCCATCATCATTTCGATCACGTCTTCGGCGGAAGAAACGCCGCCCATGCCCATGATCGGAATATTCACAGCCTTATAGACTCTGTACACCGCCGCCAGTGCCACGGGGAATACCGCAGGACCGGAATAGCCGCCGGTCACATTGGCGATGATGGGTTTCTTTCTTCTCTTGTCGATGCGCATACCCAGCAGAGTGTTGATCATGCTGATGCCGTCCGCACCTTCCGCTTCCACTGCCTTTGCAATTTCACAGATATCGGTTACATTGGGAGTCAGCTTGATGAAGATGGGCTTATCCGTTACCTTACGTACCGCTCTGGTTACTTCCGCAGCAGAGGACGCCTGAGTGCCGAAGCCCATGCCGCCGCCATGTACATTGGGACAGCTGATGTTGATCTCCAGAATGCCCACATTGTCGCAGGCCGCCAGCTTTTCAGAGCAGGTCACATATTCTTCAACGGAGAACCCACCTATGTTGGCAATGACAGGCTTACCGTAAATCTTTGCAATGTTGGGCAGTTCTTCTGCCACAACCACGTCCACGCCGGGGTTCTGCAGACCTACGGCGTTCAGCATACCGGAGGCGCATTCGGCGATTCTGGGGGTGGGGTTGCCGAAACGGGGTTCTGCGGTGGTTCCCTTGATGGAAAAAGAACCGAGACAACGGATATCATACCATTCGGTGAATTCTCTGCCGTAATCGAAAGTACCGCTGGCGGGGATCACAGGGTTGTCCATTTCCACGCCGCAGAGATTGATTCGGGTGTCGATTACCATATAATCTCCTCCTTTACCAGTACCGGACCATCCTTGCAGATCCGCTTGTTGCCATATTTGGTTTTGCAGCTGCAGCCCATGCAGGCGCCGAAGCCGCATCCCATTCTTTCTTCAAAACTGTATTCCCCGCCGCAGGTCAGGGTATCGAAAACTGCCTTCAGCATGGGGATGGGACCGCAGGCGTAGCTGTAAGAATACTCACCGTTCAGCAGACCGGTCACAAAACCTTTTTCACCGGCAGTGCCGTCCACGGTGGCGATCTTCACTGTACAGCCCAGTGCTTCCAGTTCGTCCTTCAGCAGAACATCCGCCGCAGAAGCAAAGCCCATGGCTACCGTCACAGTCTTCCCTGCTGCGATCAGGCGCTTTGCCAGACCGTAGATGGGGGGAATGCCCACGCCGCCGCCGATCAGAACCGGGTTGTCTCCGGCTTTTTCCACATCGAATCCGTTGCCCAGACCCATCAGTATGTCCAGTTTGGTACCAGGGGTCATGGCAGCCATTTTTTCCGTACCTTCGCCTACTACCTTATACACCAGCGTCAGGGTATCCTCGTCCCAGTCGCATACGGAGATGGGGCGGCGCAGGTACAGACCATCGATCAGTACGTTCACGAACTGACCGGGGCGGGTGATGGCGGAGGTGTCCCCGGAGAGCCGCATTTTGAATACGTCGCGGGCGGCGGGAACATTGTCGATTACCGTCAGGATTGTCTGGTTCACAGGATGTCTCCTTCCTTGATTCCATATCTTCTTGTCATTTCTTCGTCAGCGTAAGCCACCTTGCCGCCGCATACGGTCATCATGCACCTGCCCTGCACGGTATCTCCGGCAAAGGGTGTGGCACGACCCATGGTGGCAAAGGTTTCGGGATCCACGGTATATTCCGCATCCAGATCCCATACGGTGAAGTCGGCTCTTTCGCCCGCAACCAGCCGTCCGCTGCCCAGACCGAACCGGGTCAGGGGATTTACCGTCAGACCGTTGATCACAGTCTTCAGCGGTACGATACCGGGTTTCACCAGATTTTTATACAGCACCGGGAAGGCGGTCTCCAGTCCCACCACACCCATGGCGCTCTTTTCCAGTCCTCTGCCCTTTTCCTCGGCACTGTGAGGAGCATGGTCGGTGGCAATACAGCCGATGGTACCGTCCAGCAGTCCTGCCACAAGGGCGTCTCTGTCTTCTGCGCTCCGGATAGGGGGATTCATCTTGAACCGCCCGTCCTCCTGCAGCTGGCTGTCGCACATGGTCAGGTAATGGGGACCGGTTTCGCAGGTGATGTTCACGCCCCGTACTTTCGCATCCCGGATCAGTGCCACGCTTTCCTTTGCGGAAATATGGCACACATGGTAAGCACATCCGGTTTCTTCCGCCAGCGCAATATCTCTCTCAATCATTTTCCATTCGGACTCGGAGCAGATACCTCTGTGTCCATGAGCCTTGGCATATTCCCCGTCGTGGATATACCCGCCGAAGAGCAGAGCGTTCACTTCACAGTGGGCGGAGATCATCTTACCCATGGCTTTCGCCCGGAGCATGGCTTCCTTCATCATTTCCGGATCCTGCACACCCTTGCCGTCATCGGAAAAACCGGCGGTGTCCGCAGCCATCCCTTCCAGATCCGCCATCACTTCCCCCGCCTGTCCCACGGTAATGGAACCGAAAGGAATTACCCGGATGCAGGCGTCCTTTGCAATGGCGTCCAGCTGCATCTGCAAATGTTCTCTGCTGTCCGGCACAGGGTTCAGGTTCGGCATGGTGCATACGGTGGTATAGCCGCCTTTTGCCGCCGCCATGGAACCGGTGCGGATGGTCTCTTTATAGGAAAAACCCGGTTCACGAAAATGCACATGCACATCCGCAAAACCGGGAAAAACGGCAAGGTCGTCGAAAAACACGTCCGTCTTGCCGCCAGTGGTTTCTGCAATCATTCCGTTTTCGATGGAAAAACTTCCCTGTTCCAGCACACTGCCGTTCCAGATTTTCTTTCCGCTGATCATAGTTCGCTCCTTTGCCGTGCCGTAAAAAAACTGTACCCTCCGATCGGCTGGTACAGAACGATTCTCAATATTCACAGCCAATCTTGTCGGCCTCTCTGTGCCGTACTTAAAGATCACCTTCTGCAATATTGTACCATATATGTCCCTCTCCGTCAATAGTCATTTTCAACGGAAATCGACACGCTGTGCGGCTCAGTTTGTTCTTTAAGGAAATCTTAAACCTTTTGCCGCTTTATTTTTCATAAAATTTCTGGTACAATAGCGGCAGTAAGAAACGGAAAGGGACACCAAATCATGTATACCATTCTTGTCTGCGACGATGAAAAGGATATTGTATCCGCCATTGAAATCTACCTCTCCGCCGAAGGATACCGGATCCTGTCCGCGGGAACGGGTGCGGAAGCACTGGAGATACTGGAAAAAGAGGAAGTGCATCTGGTGCTGATGGACATCATGATGCCGGTTATGGACGGAATTGCCGCCACGGTGAAAATCCGCCGGGATTCCAATGTGCCCATCCTGTTTCTCACCGCAAAAAGCGAATCCGGGGACAAGATCCTGGGGCTGAACATCGGGGCGGACGATTACATTACCAAACCCTTTGATCCCATGGAACTGGTGGCAAGAGTGCGGTCCCATCTGCGCCGGTACACCACACTGGGCAGTATGGACAAGCCGGCGGATGTGCTCACCAACGGCGGGATCGAGCTGGACGACAGTGCGAAGACCGTAACCGTGGACGGAGAAGTCGTGTCGCTTACGCCCATTGAATACAGTATGCTCCGGCTGTTCATGCAGCATCCCGGACAGGTATTCTCCATCAAGCAGATTTACTCTCAGGTGTGGAACGAGACACCTCTGGGCAGTGAAAACGCCGTGGCTGTACACATCCGGCATCTCAGAGAAAAGATCGAAATCACTCCTTCGGATCCACGGTACATCAAAGTGGTATGGGGACTGGGGTACAAAATGGAAAAGGGGAACAGTATATGAAACAGTATATGTCCATCGGAAAGCAGTGGGGACTTCGGATCGGGATCTTCTTTCTGATCCTGTTTATGTTTGTGACCTCAGCAGTTATGGGGATACTTGCGTCCCTGAACGGCTACACACTCACAGCGGATGAGTGCAGGCTGTATGTTTATCAGACCATCACGCAAAGCAAATGCTATGATATAATGCAGGAATGGGAGCGAAGCTCGGATTACGGCGTCAGCCAGTACAGTCTTTCCCAGGATTTCCGGGGCAAGACCCATTTCAAGTTCATAATTCTGGATCCGGAAGGAACCGTTCTGTACAGTACCCTTACGGACGCAAATGATATACATTCTCTGCTGGAAACAGGACCGGAACACGTGGTTTCCGTGTATGAACACGTTTATACCACCGATTACGGCGAAAAATGGACGGACCGATATGTATACTACGGAGAAAAAATCAACAATCAGGATACCCATCTGTTCACCATACGGGGGTATTACGGATACGATTCGGAGACGTACGATCTGTACGACATGACAGACCTGCTGGTTGATTTTGTTCATCCCATCCGGTATTTCCTTCCCGTTATTCTGCTTTTCTGCCT
Source organism: Clostridia bacterium (assembly GCA_017560565.1). GTDB lineage: Bacteria > Bacillota > Clostridia > Oscillospirales > CAG-272 > UMGS1696. The sequence goes on from JAFZET010000313.1 coordinate 7,729, forward strand.
CATCGTTCTGCTGATCCTGTGGTACCGCATGACCGCACATACCGCACACCGGCAGTATCTCCCCGACCATCCCCGGTATACAGGGGAAGTAGTGCTGTCCTTCTTCGACCGGATCCCCGGGGATCTGTACCTGACTGTACTGTTCTTCCTGTTCTGTTTCAGCTGTTGCCTGATCGAACCTCTCGGCAACCTGCTGCAGATGGATCTGGTGTATCTGGCAGTCTGGGCGGTTGCCGGACTGGTTTCCGTTATGCTTGCGCTGGTCATGGCGGCATATATCACCACTGTCGCACGGATCAAGGCGAAGACACTCGTCCGCAATACCGTAATCCGGCGTTGTCTTTCCCTTGTGTGCCGGATCCTTCTGTGGTGCTGGCGGCAGATCAGGCGTCCTCTCAGGGCACTGGGGAGACTGTGTGCATCCATTCCTCTGCTCTGGCAGGCAGCACTGTTGGTACCGGTTGTGTTGGTATGCTACGGACTCTTTTCCTCCCTGATGTGGGAAAACGCCGGTGTATTCCTGCTGTGGCTGCTCGTCACACTGGTGCTGTATCTGGTGATCCTGTACGGAGCATACTGCTTCCGGTTGCTGATGAAATCCGGGAAAGCGCTGGCGGAGGGAAATCTGAAATTCAAAACCGATACAGGGCATTTGCTGTTTCTCTTCCGGGAACACGGAGAAAACCTGAACCGGATCGGGGACGGCATGGAAAAAGCACTGGCAGAGAAGATCAAGTCCGAGCGGTTCAAGACGGAGCTGATCACCAACGTCTCCCACGACATCAAAACCCCGCTGACCTCCATCATCAACTATACCGACCTGCTGTCCAGAGAAGAACTGGAAGGCAAGGCGAAAGAATACACGGAGGTGCTGTCCCGCCATTCCGCACGGCTGAAAAAGCTGATCGAGGATCTGATCGAAGCCTCCAAAGCCTCCACCGGAAACATTGCGGTTGCCATGGAGCGGCTGGATTTGTGCCAGATCGTCAGACAGTCCCTTGGAGAATATGCAGAACGGCTGGCAAAGCACAATCTGCGGGTAGTGCAAACCATTCCGGAGGACGAAATTTATGTCATGGCAGACGGCAGACAGCTCTGGCGGGTACTGGACAATCTGTACTCCAATGTCTGCAAATACGCCCTGCCCGGTACCAGAGTGTATGTGATGACGGCGAAGGAGGAGGGATATGTGACCATCAGCGTCAAGAATATCTCCCGGGATGCACTGATCACCGCCGCCGATGAGCTGACGGAACGGTTTGTGCAGGGGGACGCCAGCCGTGCCTCCGAGGGAAGCGGACTGGGGCTGAACATTGCCAGAAGTCTGACGGAACTGCAGGGCGGTACTTTCCGGATCCACTGCGACGGTGACCTGTTCCGGGCGGACGTCACTTTCCCGGTTGCGGAATGATTTTTGCCGGAAAGCCTTTACAAACGGCGGCGGCTGTGCTATAATATCTTTCGCAAAAGAATAACGGTGAGTTCGTGACCATCCTCACCTGGGCATTGCCCTAAATCAAAACTACGGATAAGGCTGCAGTATGGAGTTTTCCGTTCTGCGGCCTTTATGAGTCCACAAGGAGAAAAAATGAAGAATCCCAGCATCCGTTTCCTCGTCCGCTGTGCCATGATCGCCGCACTGTATGTGGCACTGACACTCGTTTCCGCCATGTTCGGTCTGTCCTCCGGAGCCGTGCAGGTACGGCTTGCAGAAGCACTGTGCATCCTGCCGGTATTCACTGCCGCCGCCATTCCCGGCGTGACTGCAGGCTGCTTTATCGCCAATCTGCTGACCGGCGGCACGGTATGGGATCTGACCATCGGTGTACTCGCTACCCTCACCGGTGCTTTGGGGGCATGGCTGCTGCGCCGGTGGAAGTATCTGGCATCGGTTCCCACGATCCTGTCCAATCTGTTTTTCATCCCGTGGGTGCTGATTCTGGCGGGGTTCATTCCGGCGGGAGCGGTTTCTTACTGGCTGACAGCACTGACTGTGGGACTGGGGGAAGTGATCGCCTGCGGTGTGCTTGGTACGGTGCTGGTGCGGTATCTGGACAAGCATCCGAAAACCACACGGAAGCTGTTTGGGTGATAGGAAAAATACTATACATGAAATCCTGCATACAGGTATCTGTGTACAGGATTTTCTTTATGCCCATAATTCTGTACCTCCGTTGATTTGCATAACAATTTATACGTATCTCTTGACACCGGAATCCTTCTGTGCTATCATGAAATCAAACATTCCTCCCGAAAAGTGAGAAGGAGATTCTATAATGAACACAATGGAATACGGTGCATTCCCCACCATGATCACACCCTACACGGAAGACGGACAGATCGACTGGGGCGCAGTGGAAGCGCTGGTGGAATGGTACTGGAAGGAAGGCTGTGAAGGGATCTTCGCCTCCTGCCAGTCCAGTGAGATCTGGTTTCTGCCGGAAGATGACAGGGTACAGCTGGCAAAAGCAGTGAAGGATACCGCCGACCGGCTGGCAAAAGAGGACAAATCCCGTCCGCCCATGACTATTGTTGCATCCGGGCACACCTCCGACAATCGTGAAGACCAGATCCGGGAGCTGACCCGGATAGCCGAAACCGGTGTGGATGCAGTCATCATGATCACCAACCGGATGGACATCGCCAATACCGATGATGAGACATGGATCCGGGAAACCGATGCGCTGGTGCAGGCTCTGCCGGACGTACCTCTGGGGCTGTACGAATGTCCCCTGCCCTACAAACGGCTTTTGACCCCGGCCATGCTCCGGTACTGCGTGGACTCCGGTCGGTTCCGCTTTATCAAGGATACCTGCTGTGATGCGGACGAAATCGAGCGGCGTATGCAGATCCTGCGGGGCACCGACCTGCTTTTGTACAATGCCAACGCCCAGACCCTGCTTGCCTCCCTGCGCTCCGGTGCTGCCGGATACTGCGGCGTCATGTGCAATTTCCACCCTCGTCTGTACGGCTGGCTGGTACACCATTTTGACACCGATCCCGAAAAGGCTGCTCTGGCGGCGGATCTCTGCAGTATGACAGCCTTCACGGAATCCCTTGCCTACCCCATTACCGCCAAGTATCATCTGAATAACATTGCCGGTGTTCCCATGAGTCTGTACGCAAAATCCCGCAGGGCTGAAGAGTTCACTCCCTATCATGCCATGTGCGTCCGCCAGATGGACGAGATTGTAACGGCGGGACTGAAGCTGCTGGAAGCATAACACGAGGTATTCTGTATGAAACTGCTCCGACAGGAATTTATTTATGAAGAAAACACACCCTCCTGCCATGCCTCCACGCTGGTGCAGATGGGGGATGTCACCGTTGCGGCATGGTTCGGCGGTACCTACGAAAGCCACGATGATGTGCAGATCTGGGTTGCCCGCCGGGAAAACGGTGCATGGAGTAATCCGGTCTGCGTTTCCACCACGGAAGATGTACCCCACTGGAATCCCGTACTGTTTGACAACGGAGACGAGCTGCTTCTGTTCTATAAGCGGGGCAAGACCATCCCCTACTGGCAGACCATGCTTTGCCGCTCCGCCGATAAAGGGCTTACATGGACAAAGCCGGTTCTGCTCTGCGAAGACGACAACGGCGGCAGAGGACCGGTGAAAAACAAACCCATCCGTCTCTCTGACGGATCCATCCTTGCCGGTGCTTCCATGGAACAGGGCTGCTGGCGTGCCTTTACCGATCTTTCCCGGGACAACGGATACACATGGGAGAAAAGCGATCTGATCCCGCTGCCCTCTGAGGATGTACAGGTAATCCAGCCCACCCTTTGGGAAGACGAAAATGGTGTCCATCTGCTGCTGCGCTCCAAAAATGAACGGGTTTACCGCAGTGATTCCGCAGACGGCATCCACTGGTGCGAAGCCTATCCTCTGGATCTGGTGCACAACAACAGCGGTCTGGATCTGGTAAAAACGCTGCATGGTCTGGTGCTGTGCTGTAATCCGGTCACAAAAGGACGCACGCCCCTCTGCCTTATGACCTCTGCTGACGGGATCACCTTTGAAAAGGCTCTGACACTGGAAGACGAGCCCGGCGAATACTCCTACCCTGCCGTGATCCGGGATGGAGAAAAGATACGGGGTACCTATACCTGGAAACGGGAAAAAATCGTATATTTTGAAGCATCGTTCTGACAGCATACGAAAGGAGAATCCCAATGAAAGGCGTAAATACTTGGAGTTTTGCCCCCTACAAACCGTTTCTGTTTGACACAGGGGATATCTACATCTGCCGGCTTTATCCCGATGAAAAGAAAATTGGTCTGGACTGGCTTCCGCTGGACGGAGACAATGTGTATACAGTGGTCTGGAAAAAGCGGGGTGCGTACTGCTGGGAAGGTTCTGCCGCTGTGGAGGAGACATCCTTCCTTATTGAAAATCTCCAGGACAACACTGATTATGAACTGCAGGTGCTCTGCGGCAGCCTGAAAAGCCGGATTCGTCTGGCAAAAACAGGGGCTGTGCCGGGAGATGTGGTAGTAAACTATCTCCATCCCGAAGATGACGTATACAGTTTCTCAGGACGGTATCTCTGCTCGCCTTCTCTGGTACGGCTTCCGGACGGCGGACTGCTGGCTTCCATGGATGTATTCGAAGGCGGCGCTCCCCAGGATCTGAGCCTGATTTTCCGTTCCGATGACGATGGAAAAACATGGAAATATGTCACCGAGCTGTTTCCCTGCTTCTGGGGCAAGCTGTTTGTCCACCGTGGGGCTCTGTATATGCTTTCCGTCAACACAGAATACGGAGATCTGCTGATCGGTCGTTCCGATGACGGTGGTAAGACCTTCGGTATGCCAACGGTTTTGCTCCGGGGCTCCAGCGGTTTCCGGCAGAAAGGTGTCCACAAGAATCCGGAGCCGGTGGTTTCCCACAACGGCAGACTGTGGAACACACTGGAATGGGGCTCCTGGGCAACCGGTACCCATGCGGCCATGTGTATGTCCATTGATGAAAACGATGATCTGCTTGTGGCAGAGAACTGGCATTTCACCCCACCGGTTCCCTATGATCCAAACTGGCCGGGTACGGCGGAAGGCAAAAGTGCCGGCTGTATCGAAGGCTGTATGGTACTGACTCCGCCCGGCTGGAACGGTCATGAAGAGCCGCAGTTTGTCAACATCATGCGCTACCAGATCGGCGGATGCAAGCCTTCCTTCGGTCTGGCAGTGGTCATGGCAGTGGACGGGATTGACGAACCTCTCCGGTTTGAGTGTACCATTCCTTTCCCCGGTAACCATTCCAAATTCATGATCAAGGTAAATCCCAACGACAGGAAATATTATTCTCTGGTTTCCTATCTGACGGAAGATCATCCCGACGGACGGAACTGGCTGGTACTGATCCGCTCGGACGATCTGATCCACTGGGAAAAGGTACAGGATGTCTTCGACTACCGCCACCTGCCCATAAAGGATGTTGGATTCCAGTATGTGGACTTCTTCTTTGAAGGGGATGAGATCCTGTATCTCTCCCGCACGGCATGGAACGGGGCGCACAATTTCCACGATGCCAACTACAGTGTATTCGGACGACTCAAGGTGTAATATGAAAAAACTGCTCATACTCTTATGCGGCATTCTGTTCTTATCCGGCTGCGGAACGGGGACAGATGCCACCCCCTCCCCGGAAACGGATACTGCAGAAACGGGATCGGTTTACGACATTCCGGATGTTCTGACAGTAGACGGAGATGTGACCCTTCCGCTGGATCCGGCAGCTTACGAAAATTCCTTCAACAAAATCCTGTTCTCCTACACAGCGGACGGACCGCTGCAGTGCGTGTTCCGGTATACCGTCAATGGGGAGACCGCAGAAGATCTGTTCTATCTGGAAGAGGGTACATGGGATTTTGCCGGACTGATCGCCTCCTATGCAGATGCAGGCACCGGTTCGGCTCTCTCGGAAGTCACCTTTACCCCGCTGGACGGTACCGTTTCGCTGGAAATTGCTTCTGTTGATGTGACCACTGTACCGGATCTGGAAAAAGGCATGAGCGCCACTTACATCGAAAATGACCGGTTCAAGCTGGGCGCCAATCTCCGCTGGGGCGGTGCAATCTGCTATGTGCAGGATAAAACCTGTCCGCTGGACGGTGTAAAGAATCTGGTCAACGAAGCGGACACCGGCCGACTGATCCAGCAGTCCTGGTACGGCAGCCGGGATCAGACCATTTATGACAACGCCATTTACGATGGAAACAAAGTCGGCTACAACCCGGTACAGGGCGGCGATATGTACATGAACCGGAGTCGTCTGATTGATGTGAAAATCACGGACACGACCCTGTATGTAAAGACGCAGGCTATGGACTGGTCACTGGACGGACATCTGACTCCCAGCTACATGGAAAACACCTACACGCTGCAGGATGATGTGATTCTGGTGGACAACCGCTTTGTGGACTTCTCCGGCTGGGAACATCCTGCCGGCAGTCAGGAGCTTCCGGCTGTCTATACCATCAGTTATCTGGACACCTTTGTGTGGTATGACGGCGCTTCCCCCTGGACAGGCGACACCCTCACCACCCATAGCGAACTGAAATTCCGGTCAGAACAGCCCACCTTCCCCTTGAAGCACAGCAACACGGAAACCTGGTGCGCCTTTATCAAAACACCGGAAGACTGGGGACTGGGACTGTATATACCTGCCGCCGACAAATGGAACGCCCAGCGTCATGCCTATGACGGATCCCGTGATCCGAAAGCCAATTCCTGCGGCTATGTGGCACCCACCAACCGGATTCAGATTGTATCGTACAAACCCATCGAATACAGCTATCTGCTGACTGCCGGTTCCACGGAAGAAATCCGGACTACCTTTACGGCACACAAGGATTTCACAGACAATGCGGTACTGGCGGCACAGTCGGAATACAGCCGCATCCCGGATGCACCGGCGGATTTTACCAATCTGAACTTTACAGATTCCGCTTCCATGGCTGTTCTTTCAAGACCACTGAACACCGAGCGTTCCTATGATTCGGCAGAAAGTGCCCTGCGTCTGGACGTAACCACCGGATATGACGTACAGTTCACGCTGGATTTTGCCCTGGCTGACCGGGAAATGACAGCGGAAGACTACAGCAAAATCGTAGTGGAATACATGATCCCCACCACCAACGGGCGTTTTGACTACAGCTGCGAATTCTTCCTGTGTGCCGGAGATACGCTGAACCCCGAAGGCGGCAAATCCGTCAGAGGTGAGTACATCTGTGACGGACAGTACCACACGCTGGAGATCCCTCTCACGGGACTGGATTTCTGGAGCGGAAAGATCAACGCTGTCCGGTACGACTATTTCAACGAATCCATGGACGGAGATGTGTTCTATCTGAAATCCATCCGTCTGGAACCGTAAGACAACACAAAAAATGACCGCAGAAAGCCGGATTTTCTCCGACCCTCTGCGGTCCTGTTGTTTCCGGATTACTTTACCGTATCCAGTACCGCTTTGATCTCCGCAAGCAGATCCTTCCTGTTCTCTCCGACCAGAGACAGCTGGTATACAGCCCCTTCTTTTTTGTACAGAGCATGGGCTACCAGTCCGCCCTTCCGTCTTTCGGCAACCACCAGACTTACATAAGTACCGTCCGGCAGGGCATATTCGTCCATTTCCGGCTCGCTTGCAGTACCGATCACCCCAGGACTGTCCAGCAGCCATACCGTCATCACATCCACATCCGCTTCTGTACCGATCTGCAGATGGATAGAGCGTGCTTCGCCTTCTGCACCGCTTGCCCAGAACCGAAACAGATTTGCTTCTTCCGCTATCGCTTCCGGCAGATGCAGAGTCATGTCAAGAAAGCTTTCCATCTCTTCCCGCACTGCGGTTTCATACAGATTGGCAGGTTCCGGAGGCGTGGTGATGTACTGTGAAATGTTTTCCATTGCCGCTTCGCTGAACGGATACGCCACCTCTTCATCCAGATGGAACCCGGTGGGATTGACAACGATCCCGTATTCGTTTTTCAGCAGGTATTTCCCGCCGTTCTGCACATTCAGCTTACCGCTGACCGCCGCACCGGCTGTAACCCCAAGAACCGCCATCACCGCCGCTATGACGATCACTGCCGCAGGACGCAGTTTTCTGCCGGTGTACACAGCTTTCTCCTGATGAATCCTTTTCATGATATCTCCTTTCATCTCCGGCGTTTCCAGTGCCAGAAATTCCTCTTTCAGTCTGTTCTCCATTACGCCTCGCCTCCGTTCTTCGCTCCCTGCAGATATGCAGCCAGTTTCAGCCGTGCCCGCTGGTATTTCTTGCGTACATTGTCCTCCCGCAGTCCCAGATACACCGCCAGTTCCGAGTACGGGGTCTCCATAACGGCACGCTCATATACGATCGCTCTTTCTGCCGGTGACAGCTTTGACAGTGCCGCTTTCATGGTATCCGACAGGGGACAGGGGTTCTGCATCTCCGGCAGAGGGAGAAACAGACGGCTCTTCCGGATCAGATCCACGGCGGCACGGTAGGTACAGCGATACAGATACGCCCGGACGGCACCGGGATCCTGCACGGCTGATCGGTGCTGCCACAGTGCTACAAATGCATTCTGCACAGCATCCTCCGCATCTGCCGCAGACAGAAGAATCCCCACAGCATACCGGTACAGCTCCGGGGACAGCGTATCAATGGCATCTGCCAGTGCCGTTTCCTCCCCTGCCAGTAGGGCTTCGGCATCAAACATAGTCTCATCTCCTTCGGGCATTTTGAAGATCTTCACCCATAAGACGGAAAATCCGGGCAGTTTGTGACAGGTTTTCCCTGCACCGTAAAAATTTTCCGGAGAAAGAAAAAATCTGTATGTACCTGCTGATAAACACAGAGATACATACAGATTTTCCGGACTTACCGATTACAGACCTGCCAGAGCCAGCACCACGGATGCGCTGGTTTTAGCGGCGTTCGCTGCAAAGGTGGGAAAATCTTCACAGGCACCGCCGTCCGCTGAGTCACTGATGGCACGCAGGATCACAAAGGGCACTTTATTTACATAGCATACCTGTCCTACAGAAGCACCTTCCATTTCGCAGGCAATTCCGGCAAAGGTGGATACGATCCAGTCCTTCTTTTCCCGGCTGGCAATGAACTGGTCACCGGATGCGATGGTGCCGCAGTAATGCCGGATCCCCTTGGCTTCGCAGATGGCGCATACTTTTTCCACCATGGATTTGTCCGCAGGCATTTCAATCACATTGATACCGGAGATCATCCCCACGGGATCACCAAGGGGAGAGGTATCCATATCATGCTGTACCACAGCGGCAGATACAGCCAGATCCCCGATCCCCAGCTTGTCGGTCAGGGTTCCGCCCACACCGGTGTTGATCACATAGTCGGGGGCATAGCGCAGGATCATGGTCTGGGTACAAAGAGCGGCAAACACCTTGCCGATCCCGCAGACAGCCACAACGGCATCACACTGTCCCAGCTTCCCGGAAATAAAAGTGATCCCGCTGATCTCTTCCGCATTCACATCGGTCATGGCGGCTTTGATCAGATCCGCTTCAATGGTCATGGCGGCGATAATACCGAGTTTCATAGGAATCTCCTCCTTTATTCCTGATAAAGAAAATCGTTGTTTTGGGTTTTCAGAACATCCAGATACCGTCTGCTTTCAGCCTTGGCGTCATCCAGATCCAGATTGGCATAGTTGCCGCATTCCACACGTTTGGCACCGAACATTTCCCCGTCATGGGCAATGATCTTTTCCAGAGTCTCCATCACCACGGAAAGCACGGTATCGTTGTCCAGCCCTCTGGTCAGCAGGTAAAAACCGGTCTGACAGCCCATGGGACCGAAGTAGATCACATTGTCGGATACGGCTGAGTTACGGATATAGGTAGCAAACATGTGCTCCACGGAATGCATGGTTCGGTTGTCCATATAGTCCCCGGCGTTGGGGGTACGGGTACGCAGGTCATAGGTGGTCACGTCACCGTCGATCCGGGAAACATAAATCCCCGGGGTCAGTTTGTCGTGATCCACGGAAAAGCTGGCAATTCTGTTCATATTAACCTCACTGGTTTTCCTGATATGCGGCTACAACCTTGTCCAGTGCTGCGATCATGGCCTTTTCGCCCTTTTCCAGCGTGGACGCCACATCCTTGGACTGCTTCATCAGCAGATCACGCATGAACTGCATGGTGTTGTTGTCGTACATGTGGGCGTACCCGAAGTCGAAGCCTCTGTTTTCGATGATGATGTTGATCATCTTTGTTGCCTGTTCGTCACGCATATATTTTGCCTTGACGGTTACTTCGTACAGTACATCCCATACGGAACGGTAGGTTTCGGCAGCCATGGCTTCCAGAATGATACCGGTACGGTCTGCGTCTTCCACCACAGCGGGAACAGCCAGCATGGCGGCAGCACCGTTTACAAAGCTATAGTATTCGGTCTGGTTTACGTCAAACTTGGGAGAGGGTACCACACCATAGTCGGTTTCCATATTGCGGAAGCGGTCTTCCCTCAGACCGGACAGGCTCAGCACCACCAGATGGGCACGGTTTTCGCAGAACAGGTCATAGGCCATGCTGTAATTGGCCATGTTGGTTTCAAAGTTGGACTGGGAAGTTACCATGATGTCGTAAATTTTGTCGTACAGTGCGGTATTCTTTTCCAGGTTCAGGTCAACCATGGGATATCCGTCGCTGCCGTAGCTGATCAGGGTACCGCCGCCGCCGTAGTACAGGGTATAGGGACTGTTCAGATACCAGGAGGTAATGCCGAAGAAGTCGTCAGCGGCCTTGATCTCACCATCACCGTTCAGGTCACGGGTGGTATCCTTTACGATGTCGTACAGGGCATCCAGCGTCCAGGTACCTTCGTTTACCATATCGTAGGGATAAGCAATACCGTTGTCATCAAAAGTCTTATAGTTGAATGCCACACAGCTGGCACGGAGCGCACTGTTTACCAGCATAATGGTACTGGCGATCTTGATCTTGCCGCCTACGGTGAATGCGTTCAGACAGTCCTTATCCCACCAGGGTCTGGTCATGTCGATATGTTCCAGCTCGTTCAGGTTGTAGAAAATTCCTTCCGGTGCGGCGTTGGATGCGCTGACCATGTGCAGGAAACCGGCGTCCCAGTCGTTGGAACCGGCGATCACCGACTGCCGGATGGCCTGGGTGCATACGGAATAGTCTTCGTTGGGCACAAACTCGCTGACGATGTCAATGTTGTATCGTTCTTCCACAGCCAGGTCACGGCGGAAGATTGCGTCGTTCAGCACTTCCCCGGTGGATTCTTCCAGCCCTACTTTGTCATACCATGTGGTAATCCGGAAGGAATATCCGCCGTAATCGGCTTCCGGCAGATTATCGGCCAGGGGATCTGCTGTTTCTTCCACAGCGTTCTCGCCGCCATCCGCATTGCCGGTAGTTTCGGAAGGAGTTTCGGCAGAGCCGCAGGCAGCAAAGGAAGTTCCCAGCATCAGCAACGCCAGCAGCAGAGCAATCTGTTTTTTCATGTTATTCTACCTCAAAAATATTTTTTTCATATAGAGTTTAGTATATCATAACTTTTGTCAAAAAGCAATGGATTCACGAAAATTTTCCCGTTTCATGAAAAGAGTCCTGTTTTTGATGGGAATACTGTACCGTTTTTGCTGTCATGCCTTGCATATTTCCGGTATATGCGCTATAATATAAGGTACAATCCCTGTTTTGAGGTAGATCCATGATCGATTTCCAGAATCAAACCGTATGCCTGCTGGGTGCGGGCATTTCCAATATGCCACTTGCGGAGTATCTGCTTTCTCTGGGTGCCGTCCTGACCATCCGGGACAAAAAGCCCCTTGACCAGTTGGGGGAAAAAGCTGCAGCACTGGCAGAAAAAGGCGTATCCTTTGTCACCGGTGACACATACCTGCAGGATATCACAGAGTCGTATATCTTCCGCTCTCCCGGATTCCGACCGGATCTGCCGGAGATCGCGGATGCCGTATCCCGTGGGGCTGTGCTGACATCCGAGATGGAGCTGTTTATGGATAACGCCCCCTGTCCCGTGTTCGCTGTAACCGGCAGTGACGGCAAATCCACCACCACCACCATCACCCATCTGCTTCTGTCCGCCGGTCTGGAAGGAACCGGTCACAGGGCATTTCTGGGGGGCAACATCGGAGAGCCGCTGGCACACCGTCTGCCCCTGATCCATGAAAATGACAAAGTGGCAGTGGAACTGTCCAGCTTCCAGCTGATGACCCTTGATGCACCTATGGAAGCGGCGGCCATCACCAACATCACCCCCAACCACCTGAACTGGCATCCGGACATGGAGGAATACATTGCCGCCAAGGTACGGATCCTACGGCAGGCAAAACGGGCTGTGCTGAATTATGGTGATGCCAACACCAGAATCATCGGCGAAGCGTGCGCCATCCCCGTAACCTGGTTCTCCCGGAATCCCATTGATCCCGCATCCCTCCGGAAAGGTGACAGTGCCGTTACCATAGAAGACGGAAACATGGTGGCATACTGGGCGGATGAAGGCAGAGAAGTCATCATGCCCATCGGCGACATCCGTCTGCCCGGTCTGCACAATGCGGAAAACTATATGACCGCCATCGCCCTGACCCACGGTCACGTGACTACGGAACAGATCCGGCAGGTGGCTGTGACCTTCGGCGGCGTGGAACACAGACTGGAATCTGTGGAAACCATTGGCGGCGTTCACTACATCAACGGCTCTATCGACTCCTCCCCCACCCGGACGGCGGCTGCTCTGTCTGCTCTGGGAGAACGTCCCATTGTGCTGATCTGCGGCGGATATGACAAGCAGATCCCCTTTGCCCCTCTGGCAGAGGCAGTGCTTTCCCGGAAGAATATACACACACTGGTGCTGACCGGCGCAACGGGTGATGCCATTGAAGCAGCCATGCGGGAATGTCCTCTGTGGGAAGAACGGGTAAGCGAAGGGTTCATGCTGTACAGAGAACCGGTATTTGATGATGCGGTAGCCTGTGCGGCAAAAACAGCGGCTGCCGGAGACACGGTTCTGCTCTCCCCCGCCTGCGCCAGCTTTGACGCTTTCCCCAATTTTGAAGCCAGAGGCCGACATTTCAAGGCGCTGGTCCGGGGAATGAAGAATGAAAAATGAAGAATTGAGAATTATGAATTATGAAATACGTTGAAATTTTGAAAGTTCTCTGTGATGCCATGACGGTGTCCGGGAACGAACAAAATGCACATGATGCGGTTCGTACACTTGCCGGGGATGTGTTTGACGACATCCACACCGATGCTGTGGGGAATCTGGTCCTCTTTCGGAAATGCGGGAAGGAAAAAGCCCGCCGAATCCTGCTGGATGCGCACATGGACGAAATCGGCATGATGGTGCGGGCGGTACATGAGGGCGGTTTTGTGACCGTGGTGAACATCGGCGGGCTGGACAGACAGATTCTTCCGGCATCCGATGTACAGCTCTGGGGGGACAAAAAGACCATCCCCGGGGTTGTTGCCGCCACCCCACCTCACCTGTACGGCATACTGGGCAACAAGACTCCCGACTGGAACGGACTGGTCATCGACACCGGCTGCACCAAAGAAGAACTGGCAGACGCAGGTGTAAAGATCGGCACCCCCATCACCTACAAAAAACAGTGGACAAATCTGCTGAACAACCGGATCACCGGGCAAGGCTTTGATGACAAATGCTGCTGCGCGGGACTTCTGTATGCAGTGATGCATACGCCCCGGGAAGTGCTGGCAGGAGATGTTTATATAGTGCTGTCTACCCGTGAAGAGATCGGCGGGCATGGTGCGGACTGTGCAGCCTTTGCCATTGAACCGGATGTGGCTATCGTCACCGATGTGAACTTTGCCGCCGCTCCCGGTGTTTCCGGAGATGAATCCGCACCCATGGGAGACGGACCGATGGTGTCTCTCTCCGCTGTCACCGACCGGAAACTGACAAAGAAGATCCTGCAGATCGCAGAAGAAGCGCATATCCATGTCAATACCGTGGTAGAAGCCACCAATACCGGCACCAATGCCAACACCCTGGTGTACAGCCGGTACGGCGTTCCGGCAGCTGTGGTCAGCATTCCTCTGGGCGGGATGCATTCCTACAACGAATATCTTTCTCTGGACGACGGCGAGGCATTCGCAAAGCTGATGCAGGCACTGATCGCCAATCCGGCACTTGCGGAAGGATTTGACAGAACAACAGAAAAGGGGGGACGGGCATGAAAGGAATGGAACTGCTGAAGGAGCTGTGCATGGCTTTCGGTCCCTCCGGCTGTGAAGACAATGTAGCGGCACGGATCAAAGAACAGGTACTTCCCTTTGCAGATGAAGTGACCACCGACCGGCTTGGCTCTCTGCTGGTGCTGTACAAGGGAACCGGCGAGGTCAGAGAAAACACCATGGTTCCCCGCAGACTGATGTTTGCCGCCCACATGGACGAAGTGGGCTTTATGATCCGCTCCGTGGACGACCGAGGGTTTCTGTACCCCGCCAGAATGTCCGTAGGGGAGGGCAGAATGCTCACCGGACGCAGTGTTAGCGTAGGAAACGAAAACGGTCAGGTTGACGGTTTTATCGGAGCCGTACCTGCCCACAAATCCGGCGGCTCCACCGATTTCGGTGCGCTGTACATTGACATCGGTGCCAAAAACAAAGCAGAAGCGGAAAAATACGCTTCCAAAGGAGATTTCGGCGTTTTCCGGACAGAATTTGAAGTGCTGGGCGGCGCAGATCCTCTCTGGAAGGGCAAAGCCATCGATGACCGGCTGGGCTGTGCGGTACTCTGCGATGTGCTGGCGGAGCTGTCCGAAACCGGATACCGTCCGCCCTTTGACACATGGTTCTGCTTCACCGGACGGGAAGAAATCGGTGCATCCACTGCCGCCACTGCCGCTTATGCCGTGGATCCGGATGTGGGTATCGTACTGGAAGCCACTGCGGTTTCCGATGTATACGGCACGGACGAGACATGGCAGGTGGGCAAACAGGGGGACGGTCCTCTTGTCTCCCTGATCGATGCCGGCACCATCTACGACAGGGATCTGGCAAACTTCCTTTTGGATCTGGGTGAACGTGAGAACATTCCGGTACAGTCCAAGAAATACCCCGGCGGCACCAACGACACCCGTCCCATTTCCAAGGTACGTACCGGTGTCCGTGTAGCCGCCATCTCCTCTCCCACAAGATACATCCACTCCGCCGCCTGTGCGGTCAGAGAATCGGATTATCACAGCATGGTAAAGCTGGTAACGGCAGCCATCAAAAATCTGTAAAACCAAAAAATCCTACATAAAAAACGAGGTAAACAAAAATGTATGAACTGATGCAGAAGCTGTGCGGCGTGCTGGCTCCCTCCGGCAGAGAATACGCCATCACCGAAGTCATCCGGGATATGGTTGCGCCCTATGTGGATGAAGTGAAAGTCGATGTTCTCGGCAACGTAGTCGGCAAGATCTCCGGTACCGGCGAAAACAAGAAGAAGATCCTGTATCTGGCGCACATGGACGAAGTGGGCTTCATGGTAACCTACATCGAAGGCAACGGCTACATTCGCTTCACCAACATGGGCGGTCCCAACCTGGTTTCCGCTGCTTATCAGGAAGTCATCTTTGAATCCGGTACCAGAGGTCACATCGTGCCCCACACCGGTTCCGACGGCAACCTGAACTACAGCACCATGGTTGTTGATATCGGTGCCAAGAACAAGGAAGAAGCCAAATCCATGGTCAAGATCGGCGAATGCTTCTCCGCACTGCCCCACGTAACCAAGCTGGCACGCACCATGATCGGCGGACGTCCTCTGGATGACCGGATCGGCTGTGTGATCCTGCTGGAAGCTGCACGCCTCATGTCCGAAGGCAGAAAGCCCTACAACGACATTTACTTTGCGTTCACTGTACAGGAAGAAACCACCGCCAACGGTTCCACCGTATCTGCCTTTGATATCCGTCCCGACATCGGTATTGCACTGGATGTATGCGGTACCGGCGACACCATCGGGGCTGTTCCCATGGAAACCAGATGCGGTGACGGTGCGGCTATCCTGATCCGTGACAGCACACTGGTTGCCGACCGTGATCTGGTGAACACCATGTTTGCTGTTGCTGAAGAAAAGGGCATCAAGCACCAGACCGAAGTATACACCCACGGCGGTACCGATGCAGTTCCCATGCAGAAGGTTGCGCTGGGTGCCAAGGCCAGTGTAATCTCCATCCCCATGCGCTATCTGCACACCTCCGCAGAAGTGCTGGATCTGGCAGACGCAGAAGCCTGCCGTGATCTGGTTCTGGCCCTGTCCGAACACCAGTATCAGTTTTAATACCGCAGCATCCATAACCGCATAAAAGTACGG
>JAFZET010000314.1 GCA_017560565.1 Clostridia bacterium
ACGCAATCACACGGATGGAGTCGGACACAGCGGATACCCCTTCCAGGATCAGTCTGTTGATCAGAGCGAAGGTATCTGTCCGCTTTACGCCCAGCGCATCACACCGGGGACAGCCGCAGGAACCCTGCAGAGGTGCATGGCTGTGACAGCTGGTCAGATTTTCGGAAGCTGTGATGGTAAAGAAACCGCCCAGCAGAGGCAGCTTTTCCGCCAGCATCCGCACACTGTCCCGCAGGTAGTTCTGCACCTCCGGCAGGCTTATACACAGGGTGCTGTAGGGATCTCCCTTGCGTCCCCGCAGCTTGGGATGCTTTTCAAAGAAGGTTTCCGGCATGGCACGGGGTTCGTTGAAGTATAAGAACAGCCGCAGACCGTATTTCGCCAGCTTTTCGGTAAGGTAACGCATACCTTCCTGCCGATTCTCCCAGCCATCAGACAGCGCAGGATCAAAGGGATACGGAACGATGGTGTACAGCACCACATGGGTCCAGATACCGGTAATGCCGTTTGCTGCGTAGGCTTCCAGCAGCTTATCCGGGAAGGACGCATCGATCAGAGCATGGTCGGCAAAAGTATCTCCGTACAGAGCACAGTAGGAGTACAGATACCGCTCTTCAAACCGGGGATCTTCGATGGTCATGGGAATACCGCCGTGCTTTTCAAAATGCGGCAGGAAGTCGAAGGGGGCTGTGTACGCCTCAGGCAGTCTGGCTACGGTTTCCGTATATACACTGCGCAGCGCTTCTGTGGCTTTCTGTTCCTCCTCCGTCAGCGGACGATAGCTGCAGTCCGGGACAGCGGGCTTGAAGCGCCCCAGTTTGACTTCCAGAAAATCGTCTTCACGGAGAGTATATGCCAGACGTTCCTTTGTCCAGTCCAGCAGTGCACATATATTTTCGTAGGAAAGAATATGCCAGTTATAATGAATGATGGTGATATATCCCTTTGTCATCCAGTCAGGATTCACTTCGGTGTTTGGGTCCAGACCCATGGCTTCGGCGGCAGTGATCACAGTCCGTTCATCGGTACCGATCACCTTAGCGATCCGGCTGACGGGTACAAGACCCCAGTTGCGGAAAATCACACATTGGTATACAGTGGGAAAATGGGGGAAATGCAGAAGCTTGTCTTCCTGGACAGGCGGGAGCTGTACGTACATACGATACCTCCGGGCAAAGAATTCGTTTGGTTCATTATAACAAATCCGGCGTTGTTTTACAAGGCGTTTCTGTGATATATTTTTTGCGGAATTTTCACAAAACCGCTTGCAAAACCTGTCGGATTCGGGTATACTATTATGCAGATATATTCTGCGATGCGGAAAGACGCTATTTTTCATGATGTACAGAGAGATGCCGTCCGGTGTAAGGCATTCTTCAGAAAAACAGATTCCACTTTCCAAGCAGCCTGCGATGAGCGGGGGGATGGTATCCCTTATCGTACCGGAAATGAGAGGTCGCTTTCCCTGCAAGGCAGAGCGGCAATATGGGTGGCAACACGGAGTCGATTCGTCCCATACATTTGTATCGGGCAATCGGCTGTTTTTGTTTTCAGTCCCCGCTGCAAAGAAGAAATTATAAACGCAAGGAGAATAAACACCATGCTTGACATTAAGTTCCTCAGAGACAATCCCGATGTTGTAAGACAGAACATCAAGAACAAGTTCCAGGATTCCAAGCTGCCCCTGGTAGACGAAGTCATCGCACTGGACGAAGAAAACCGCCGGATCATGCTGGAGGCTGATGAACTCCGCGGCAACCGCAACAAGTATTCCAAGCAGATCGGTATGCTCATGGGTCAGGGCAAGAAGGAAGAAGCCGAAGAAATCAAGAAGCTGGTTACCGAACAGGCGGAAAGACTGGCTGCCATTGAAGTACGTGAAGGCGAACTGGCTGAACAGATCAAGAAGATCATGATGACCATCCCCAACATCATCGATCCTTCTGTTCCGATCGGTAAGGACGACAGTGAAAATGTGGAAATCGAAAAGTTCGGTGAACCCGTGGTTCCGGATTTTGAAATTCCCTACCACACCGACATTATGGAACGCTTCGACGGCATCGATCTGGACAGCGCACGCCGTGTTGCCGGCAACGGTTTCTACTATCTGATGGGTGACATTGCCCGTCTGCACTCTGCTGTTATCAGCTACGCCCGTGACTTCATGATCGACCGTGGCTTTACCTACTGTGTTCCCCCCTTCATGATCCGTTCCGATGTTGTTACCGGCGTTATGAGCTTTGCGGAAATGGAAGCCATGATGTACAAGATCGAAGGCGAAGACCTGTATCTGATCGGTACCTCCGAACACTCCATGATCGGTAAGTTCATCGACCAGATCGTTCCCGAAGAATCCCTGCCCTATACGCTGACCAGCTATTCTCCCTGCTTCCGTAAGGAAAAGGGTGCCCACGGCATCGAAGAACGTGGTGTTTACAGAATCCACCAGTTTGAAAAGCAGGAAATGATCGTTGTCTGCAAGCCTGAAGATTCCATGATGTGGTATGACAAGCTGTGGCAGAACACCGTTGACCTGTTCCGTTCCATGGATATTCCCGTTCGTACACTGGAATGCTGCTCCGGCGACCTGGCTGACCTGAAGGTGAAGTCCTG
>JAFZET010000315.1 GCA_017560565.1 Clostridia bacterium
TCAGGCGCTGTGAGTTAATTAAGAATTGAGAATTATGAATTAAGAATTATAGGCAACAGGAGGAGCTCATGCGGAAACTGTTTGTTCTGGCGGCGGCATTGGTGCTGCTTTCAGCCGGGTGCGGGGAAGCGGAGGAACCGGTACGGCAGCTGATGATGGCTTCTGCGGATATGGCAGGACAGTATGTGATCGCAGATATTGTATCCGATAAGGCTGACGGGATCACAAAAACCGGGAAGATGGTATACGATACGGAAAACGGTGTAGTACAGGTGTACTGGCTGCGGGTGAAAGCAGAATAAAGACAAAACAAAAAGGACTGTTGTTCAGGCAGTCCTTTTGCTGTTGTTGATTTTTGTATCTGTTTGGAATTGTTGATTTTTAAGAGTAGATCTGTTGGGTCGCTGTCAGCGGAACACGCAACTTCACGAAGTGAAATTGATTAGTCGCTGATGTAGGGCAGCAGAGCGATGTGGCGGGCACGCTTGATGGCGGTGGTCAGCTGTCTCTGGTGCTTTGCGCAGGTACCGGAGATCCGGCGGGGCAGGATCTTGGCTCTTTCGGAAATGCACTTACGCAGACGGTTTACGTCCTTGTAGTCGATTTCATCGATGCTGTCAGCGCAGAAAGCGCAGACTTTCTTTCTTCTTCTGTTGGTACGCATAGCCGGTCTTGCGGCAGGTGCGGAAGCTGCGTTCTCGGTCTTTTCAGGAGCGGGAGCTGCAGTTTCTTCGGCAACAACTTCAATCTTTTCGGTATCCATTGTGTTGAAATCCTCCTGTTATTTTTTTAGCCTTTCTGGCTGCCGATGGAACTGTCTCAGAAGGGCAGTTCGTCGTCATCGGCGATCTCTTCGAATTTGGGTGCGGGAGCCGCTGCATAACCGCCGTTTGCCGGAGCAGATGCCGGTGCGGGAGCGGACTGTCCGCCGTAGGAACCATAATTATCGGGCATATAGGACGGTGCCTGACCCATGGGTGCGGCCTGTCCGTATGCGTTCTGACTGTACATGGCAGCTGCCTGCTGTACGGCCAGGGGGCTTTCGCTCTTGGCATCAACAAAGAACGCTTCATCCGCTACGATTTCGGTGGCAAAGCGCTTCATACCCTGCTGGTCGATCCAGGTTCTTGTCTGGATGGAACCCATCACGCAGATGGAGCTGGCCTTGCGGAAATACCGGGTAATGAATTCAGCGGTCTGACGCCATGCAGTCACATTAAAGAAATCCGCCTGAGGTTCTTCCGCTGTGCCTTTGGTGCCGAAGCGTCTGTTGACGGCGATGGTAAAGGATGTAACGGAAATACCGGAGGGAGTGGTCTTCAGCTCAGGATCGGCTGTGAGACGACCGCCCAGGATTACTTTGTTGAAGTTAAAGTTAGCCATACTTTTCAGCCTTTCTGATTACCGCTTTGGTAAACTGACTTACGCGTTGGCCTTCTTTTCTTCGTGACGGATTACGATGGAGCGCATGATGCCTTCGGTGATGCCGAAGATTCTTTCCAGTTCAGCGGGGAAAGAGGGATCAGCTTCGAAGTTCACCAGAACATAGTAACCTTCCGGCTTATCGTTGATGGGATATGCCAGACGCTTCTTGCCCCATTCGGCAACTTCACCGATGGTTCCGTTTTCTGCGATAAGTGCGTTGAACTTATCTACGAGGCCTTTAACGGCTTCTTCAGAAAGATCGGGGTCGATAACATAAAGGGTTTCGTAGGAATGCTTCATCTTTTCCATGTTTTTTTACCTCCCTATGGACTTCAGACCGCCTATATGAGATTTTAAGCGGCAGAGAGACGGGCATAATTATCCCGTTCGAGGGAATATTGTACCATATTTCAACCCCTTTGTCAATAGAATTTTCACGTTGGGATGCTGTGGATATTGCTGATTTTTCGTGTCTGACGCCATATTTTTTGGACAACTTACTGTGAAGTGCGGCGGGATGGTTGCAATTTGGTTTTGCCTGTGATATAATGAAGAAAATCCACTCCCGAAGGAGAAATCTGTCATGTCTGTAAAAAATTATCCCTGGAAATCCAAGGCTCTGAACATTTTCGCACCCCATCCGGATCAGGTGGATCGGTTCTGCGAGTTTGTGAAGACCGATCTGGTGAAAGACGGCATCGATACCATCATGATGATCGTCCGCTATAACTATATGTTTACATCCCATCCCGAATGCCGGGGCAATTTTCCCCTGTCCTATGACGATGTGCAGAAGATGGTGGCTGTATGTAAGGAATGCGGCATCAACCTGATCCCCAACATGAACCTGATGGGGCATCAGACCGTGCAGGACTACAAGGATCCCGACGGACTGCTGAGAGGACACCCGGATTTCTCCGAAACACCCATCGATGAAGAACCGGAATACTGCTACAGCCTGTGCCCCAGCCATCCGGAGATCCTGGGTATCGTCACCGATCTGATGGACGAACTGATCGATGCCTTCAAGCCCACCATGTTCCACATGGGTATGGACGAAATTTTCTACATCGGTATGTGCGACCGCTGCAAGGGCAAGGATCCTGCTGATCTGCTGGCAGGCTGGATCAACAAGCTGGCGGATCACCTGCTGGCAAAAGGCATCACCCCCATGATGTGGGGCGACCGTCTGCTGGATTCCGCCAAGCTGGGCTACGGTCCCTGGGATGCCAGCCAGAACGGCACCGCACCTGCCATTGACAAGATCCGCAAGGAAATTATCATCACCGACTGGCACTATCACAACTGGCACTGGTTCCCCTCTCCGGAGATCTTTGCCGATGCGGGACTGAAGGTATATCTGTGTCCCTTCAATGTAGCTCCCAACGCCAAGCTGTTCTTAGACTATGCAAAGGAACACGACAAGGGCAACATTCTGGGGATCATGGAAACCACATGGGTGCCCGTGAAGTGGTTTATGGACGGTATGGAAGGCAAGGAGCTGGACGACGAAAAGTGGTACAAGGGCGGCACGCCCCATATCGTACACTGCTACAAGTGGCTCTTCCGTGACGGGGAGCTGAAGCGTCCGAAGGAACTGGAAGAAGAAGACGACTGAGCCATAAAAATACGGTAAAACGAACTCCGGATCATACTATACAGGAAAGGATTGAGCTTATGAAACGCAGAATTTCCATATTTTTGCTTCTTGCACTCCTTTGTTCCATGACTGCCGGATGCGGCGGTGAAACGGGGGACGAAAATGGAATCCCGGAACAGACTGTGGAAACCGAACCGGCTGAAACCGAAGAGGATACCTCCGCACAGGTGGACGAGCTGCCGGAAGGACTGGACTTCGGCGGTGCCACCATCGGGATCGCTTCCTCTGTAAATGTGCATTTCCACGGATATATGGATGTGGCGGAATATGATGATTCTACATCTGTGCTGGATCAGTCCATCTACAACCGGAACCGGAATGTGGAGGAACGGCTGAACGTGAAGATTGTCGAGATCACCGATGGTTCCGATAATGTGGAAAGAACCTTCAAGAATACCATCACCGCAGGAGACGACTCCTATCAGATCTTCCACGGGGCGGACAGAGTAGTGTTCAACGTGGGTCTGCAGGGATTCCTTCTGGATATGGCAAAGGATATGCCCTACATCAATCTGGAAAAGGAATACTGGTATGCGGACGGAAACGAAGTGCTGAACCTGGGCGGAAAGCAGATGGTGGTTTTCGGGGAAATGTCCCTTGGTACCTATGACTATACCCACCTGCTGGCCTTCAACCAGGATCTGATCCGGGAATACGGTCTTACCAGTCCCTGGGACTACTATGCCGAGGACAACTGGACCTTTGATTCCTTCGGTACGCTGGTCACTTCCGTGTACGATGACCTGGACGGGAACGGCACCATGGACGAAAATGACCGGTACGGGTTCCACACCAGACAGGGCTTCCAGTTCCCGCTGATGTACACTGCCGCCGGTCTGAAGACAGTGGAGCTGAACAGTGACGGGTACCCGGAATTTGTTGCTCCTTCCAACCAGGTCTTCAGCGATGTGTATGACTGGTGTACGACCGTTTTCTATGACGGCAATGCGTGGTACAAGCAGACCAACGGCAACGATTTCCTGACCAAGTCTCCCATGTTCCAGGAAAACAAGATGCTCATTACCGACATGACCTTCTTCTATGTGGGTGCGGTGCGGGATATGGTCAGCGACTTCGGGATCATTGTGTACCCCAAGTATACCGCTGAGCAGGATCGCTACTATACATGGGTGGAAGGCGGCGCCAAGGCTCTCGGCATCTCCCTGATCACCCAGAACAAGGAAGCCGTGGGGGCTCTGCTGGAAGCCATGGGTACCGAATCCCTGAAGAATGTGATTCCCACCTACTATGAAATCAATCTTAAGGCCAAATATTCCAGAGACGAGATCTCTTCCCAGATGTTCGATGTGATCCGCGAAAGCCGTTCCTTCGACCTGGGGGATACCGTATGGTGTGCCGTTGTCAGAGAAAATATGGGCAATGCTTTCAGGGATAAAAAGCCGCTGGCATCCTCTCTTGCCACCATCGAAAAGGCTGTGAATACCAAGATCGAAGAAGCCATGAAGGTGCTTGCCGACTGATAAGCATACAATTATTGATATGTGCCGGATATCGGGAAAACTATCGGCAAAGCATCCATACAAAGCCGCCCGGAACCATGTGTTTTTATCCAAATGGTAAATTTGCGAAAAAATGTGAAAAAACACTTGTAAGTCGGCGCAAAATGGTATAGAATATAGGACGGGATGGAATAACTATGTCCGTGTCCCTGTGAAAAACGTTCCCAAAAAACATCTATATATATCGGAGGATTACACCAATGTCTGTAAAAGTTGCTATTAACGGTTTCGGTCGTATCGGTCGTCTGGCTTTCCGTCAGATGTTCGGCGCTGAAGGCTACGAAGTTGTTGCCATCAATGACCTGACCAAGGCTTCCATGCTCGCTCACCTGCTGAAGTACGATACCGCTCAGGGTCGTTACGACGGTCACACCGTTGAAGCTGATGATGAAAACAACACCATCACTGTTGACGGCAAGGTTCTGAAGATCTACGCTGAAAAGAACGCTGCTGACTGCCCCTGGGGTGAACTGGGTGTTGACGTAGTTCTGGAATGCACCGGTTTCTACACCTCCAAGGAAAAGAGCCAGGCTCACATCGACGCAGGCGCCAAGAAGGTTGTTATCTCCGCTCCCGCCGGCAACGATCTGAAGACCATCGTTTACTCCGTAAATGAAAAGACTCTGACCGCTGATGACCAGATCATCTCCGCTGCTTCCTGCACCACCAACTGCCTGGCTCCCATGGCTAAGGCTCTGAACGATTACGCTCCCATCCTGTCCGGTATCATGACCACCGTTCATGCATACACCGGTGACCAGATGATCCTGGACGGTCCCCACAGAAAGGGTGACCTGAGAAGAGCTCGTGCCGGCGCACAGAACATCGTTCCCAACTCCACCGGTGCTGCCAAGGCTATCGGTCTGGTTATCCCCGAACTGAACAAGAAGCTGATCGGCTCCGCTCAGAGAGTTCCCACCTGCACCGGTTCCACCACCATCCTGGTAGCCGTTGTTAAGGGTACTGACGTTACCGTTGACGGTATCAACGCTGCTATGAAGGCTGCTGCTTCCGATTCCTTCGGCTACAACACCGACGAAATCGTTTCCTCTGACGTTATCGGCATGACCTACGGTTCTCTGTTCGATGCTACTCAGACCATGGTTACCAAGATCGACGACGATACCTATCAGGTACAGGTTGTTTCCTGGTACGACAACGAAAACTCCTACACCAGCCAGATGGTTCGCACCATCAAGTACTTCGCAGAACTGAACTAAGTCAGAGTTTCTGATTTTTCAGGGTTTGCGAAACCAATAGGTAATAAAAGCACTCCCGGAGTATACGCTATGTATAACCCCCGGAGTGCTTTGTTGCTTTTGTATTTCCTTCGGATTTGTTAACACACTTAAGTAAAGGAGAAGATCATGAAAGATATGAAACGTATCCTGGCTGCCATGCTGGTCTCTGTGCTGTGCATCGGTACTTTTGCGGGATGTGCCGGCGGGGAAGCGGAAACCACAGAGGACACCGCAGCCGATACCGCTCCCGTGGAAACGGAAGAACCCGATCCCTTTGCAGATTTTGACTACGGCGGACAGAGCTTCCGTGTATACACCAGCAATCACGCAGCCACCAGCTCTCTGGCTTCTTCAAACTATCTGATCGAAGGTCCGGAAGAGCTGACCGGAGAAGCGGCAAGCGATGCAGCCCTCCAGCGGAATGCAGCGGTGGAAGAACTGCTGAACGTGAATCTGGAATTCACCCGGGTGGAATTCGGGTATGACGGCGTGCAGAACGATGTGCGTACCTACATCATGGCCGGTTCCGACGATTATGAACTGATCATCAACGACCTGTACGGTCTGACCGGTCTGACGGTTGAAGGGATGTTCTATTCTGCCGATGACGGCGAGTATTTTGACTTCACCCAGCCCTACTGGTTCGGCGATTTCATGAAGGACATTGCGTTCAAGGAAGGCGACACCTTCATGATGGCCGGTGACTTCATCATTGATACCCTTCGTACCGCACACTGTCTGGTGTACAATAAGGATCTGTATACCGACCTGTACGGTGACGGGGATGAGCTGTACGATATCGTACTGAGCGGCGACTGGACACTGGATAAGATGATCGAGCTGGTGGAAGGGGCATACATAGATACCGATGGCAACGGTGTCAAGAATGTTGGCGATACCTTGGGCTTCGGCGTATTCCAGGACTGGGGTCCCTTTATTCCCTTCTCCATTTCTCTGGGTGTGGAATACATGGGTCGTGACGCTGAAGGGTATCCGACTCTTGCCATGAACAATGAACGTACCATCCTGCTCTGCGACCTGATGTATGACCTGTGGTTCTCCAAAGGTACCGGCGCCAATGCTCTGTTCAACAGCGATCAGGCGGTTGTTCTGGAACAGTTCTCTTCCGGCAATATGCTGATTATCGGTTACCAGCAGCTTGGTTCTCTGGAAAGCGATGTGCTCCGTGCTTCCGAGCATGAGATCGGCATCATCCCCTATCCCAAGCTGGACGCACAGCAGAAAGACTATGTGACCTCCGCTCACGATACCTCCGAAATCGGACTGCTGCCCGTAACCATGCCCCAGGACAGACTGTCCTTTGCCAGCGCCGTTCTGGAAGTGCTGATCCGGGAATCCGGTAAGGATGTACTGCCTGTATATTACGAAAGCTCTCTGAAGATCAAGTACACCCGTGACGAAATATCTGCGCAGATGATCGACCTGATCCACGATGGTCTGGGCAACTCCTTCGCACTGGCATGGCATCAGCCGCTGAACACCTTCCTGCAGGGGCTGATCCACAACTCCGCCATGAATGAAAATTCCTTTGCCAGCAGATATGCAGGTATGGAAAAAACACTGCAGGAGAAGCTGAACACACTGATCGAGAATTATAAGAGCAATAACGAAAAATAAATAAGCGGTTCCCGAAAGTCCTCTTTCTGTCTGCCCGGCGGAGAGAGGGCTTTTTTACGGGTCAACTGCCGGGTGGGTCAACTGCCGGCAGGAAAGTATCGTGAAAGCGGTGCTTTTTTGCTCTTTTCCCAAAATTGTCTTGCATTATGCCGGAAGTATGGTATAATAGGTATGGAAAAATTTATATTCCGGAGGATGTATTATGAAGCTCGGTATGATCCGATTCCCCAATGAGGATGGCTTTAAGTATCTGGCAAAGAGAGAACTGGAATTCATGGAAGTCTGCTGCAACAGCGACGATGACAGCCGGTATTTCATTGAACACAAGGACGAGATCAAAGGTTACATCGAACAGTACAAGGTTCCCGTACAGTCTGTGGGCCGCTGGAACTCTGCTCCCATCCGTGACGGTAAGCTGTGCTGTGAAGCTATGGACCTGCAGAAGAATCTGATGGCTGCCGTGGCTGAAGTGGGTTCTCCCGTATTCGTGTGCGGCTGTGCGTACGACGGATCCGTTTCTCTGTATAAGAATTACTGTCTGGCTGTGGAGTACTTCGGCGCACTGGTGGAAGAAGCAAAGAAGTATGACGGCATGAAGGTTGCCGTATACAACTGTGACTGGGGCAACTTTGTGTGCACCGACGAACAGTGGAAGATCGTGCTGGGCGAAATTCCGGAGCTGATGATCAAGTACGACTGCTCCCATTCCTTCTCCCGCAATCAGGATTACATTGCCGAGCTGAACACCTGGATGAGCCGTGTGGCACATATGCACATCAAGGGCGTTGCCAAGGTGAACCGGGATGCTGTGGACAATCCGCCCGCCGGTATGGACAGCATTGACTGGCCCACCGTATTCTCCCTGATCTATCGTTACGGCTACGACGCAGGTCTGTCTATCGAGCCCCATTCCTCCATCTGGCAGGGTGCACTGGGGGAAGCTGGCATCGATTATACCATCAATTACATGAAACCGTTCATTCTCCGCTGACCGTGTGGAGCGTGTCCAGGGAAGAATTTGTCGTTTTTTCCGGATTCTGCACAGGATTACGGCAAAATGTCCGAGGTTACTCTTGACATAATCATAATTTTGTGCTATTATATTTATATGGATTGCGTATTCGCATGTTGTCCGCATTAAAATTTTCAAAAACTGGAGTATGGTATGGAAACAAAACGTAATATCAAGTATTTTACTGCCCCGCCGGTCAATGTAATCGCTCTTGTTGGTTGGGCCATTGCTATTGTGGGTATCGTTCTGGCCAGTGCTTTCTGGTCCACCCGTATCCCCGGTATCATTACCGCTATCGTGGGTCTGTTTGTAGTTGTATTCGCTTCCGGCGGCAAGTCCAATGACACTGACATTGACTTCCAGATCAAGGAAAAGATCAGCAATCTGCAGGAACGTTCCGAAAAGAAGTACGAAGTGTACGAACAGCACTTCCTGAAGATGCTCAAGCCCATCGATCTGCAGGGTTATGATTTTGAAGCCACCGAAGAACCTTTCTACTACACCAGAGGTAAGGACGGCAGACACCGTACCAACTACTTCACCGGTGTAAACCTGATCTTCACCAATGAAAAGGTTTATATGCTGGGTCGTCGTTTCTCTCTGACCGATGATCTGATCGACACTGAAATCGTAGGCAACTACTTCTACTTCGACCTGGCCAAGGCTGAACTGGAAGAAAAGGTATACGAAACCCAGAAGGGCGACCGTACCATTCAGGTTCCTTTCTACGTATTCAAGATTCTGAAGGCTGACGGCAGCGAAGCTCTGCGTCTGTGCGTAGACTACGGCGCTGATACCGACAAGGCTGTGGAAAACATCACCCGTGCCATCACCGTTCGCCAGAAGGAACTGGAAAAGAGAGCTCAGGAAGCCGCTGAACGTAAGGCTGCTTTCCGTGCCAAGATCGAAGCTGAAAAGGCTGCCGACGCCGCTGCTGCTGCAGAAGCCGAAGCCAACGCATAAGCTGACATTTTCTGAGACATTCATGAAAAAGACACTGAATCCTGACGGAAACGGTGTCTTTTTTTTGGTCGAAAGGATGGCGCAAGTCTCTTGACCACGATAGGATTATGGTGTATAATATATATTGAAATATAATGCAAAAGTATGGGCTTTGCCGGACGGGAGGAGAATATATGGTAGAGATCACTGGGGTTCTGCCCCGTTCCCGGGCGGCCAGAAAAGGGATTCAGGCAGGGGACATCCTGCTGGAGATCAACGGATATAAGATACGGGATGTGCTGGACTACCGGTTCCGACTGGCGGAAAAAACGGTATGCCTGAAGCTGCACAGAGGTCCGGAGCTGCTGGAGGTAACGATCCGCAAGGACGAATATGACGACATCGGGCTGGAGTTTGCCACGCCGCTGATGGATAAAAAGCACCGCTGTGAAAACGGCTGTATTTTCTGTTTCATCGATCAGAATCCCAAAGGAATGCGGGAATCCATTTATTTCAAAGACGATGATTCCCGGCTGTCCTTTCTCCACGGCAACTATATTACCCTGACCAATCTCCATGATGAGGATATTGACCGGATCCTGGAAATGCATATTTCTCCCGTCAATGTGTCGGTGCACACCACGAATCCCGACCTGCGGGTGAAGATGATGAAAAACAAGCGCTCCGGGGAAGTGCTGGGATATCTGCGCAGATTGGCGGACGGCGGTACCAGGCTCCGTGGGCAGATCGTGCTGTGCCGGGGGATCAATGACGGTGCAGAACTGGATCGAACCATGGCGGATCTGTATACCTACTATCCGGCGATGGACAGCGTTTCCGTTGTGCCTGCCGGTCTGACAGGACACCGGGATGGACTGTATCCGCTGGAACCTTTCACGGCGGAGGAATGCCGGGCGGTGGCAGAGCAGGTAAAACGGTTCGGTGAAAAATGTCTGGCGGAATGCGGACAGCGGATCTTCTATGCCTCCGATGAGTTTTTCATCAAAGGCGGTATGGATCTTCCGGAAGAAGAATATTATGAAGAATACACCCAGATCGAAAACGGTGTGGGTATGCTGACATCCTTCCGGAATGAGTTCCGTTCTCTTCTGAAAATGCTGGAGGATGATGAACGGAATGTGGAAAGCCATGTATCCGTGGCAACAGGTGAGGCTTCTGCGGAATTGATAAAAGCACTGGTGGAGGAAGCCAAAGCGGTGTGTCCGCATCTGGAGTGTTCCGTCCATGTGGTGAAAAATCACTTTTTCGGCGGTCATGTTACGGTAACGGGGCTTCTCACCGGACGGGATCTGGCAGAGCAGCTTGCAGGAGAAAATCTGGGCAACAGACTGCTTCTGTCCCGGACGACACTGCGCAGTGAAGGGGATCTGTTCCTCTGCGGAATGACACCGGACGAGCTTGCGGAAACGCTGGGCACGGAGATCTGCTTTGTGGAGCAGGACGGCGGCGCATTTCTGGAATGTCTGCTGGGCTTAGCGTAAAGAAATCAGGAAAGAAGTACAATAGAATCCCCCTGAAGGAGGAAATATAAAATGGGAAAACCGGTTATTGCCATCGTGGGACGACCCAATGTTGGCAAAAGTACATTGTTCAATAAACTGATCGGCGAAAGACGGGCCATCGTGGAAGATACGCCCGGTATCACCCGTGACCGGATTTACGGGGAAACCGAATGGCGCGGCAAGACCATGATCGTCATTGATACCGGCGGGATCGAGCCCAAGACCGATGACATCATTCTGAAGAAAATGCGGGAGCAGGCGCAGATTGCCATCGACACGGCGGATGTGATCCTGTTCATGTGCGATATCCGTACCGGGCTTTTGGCGGACGATATGGACATTGCCGTTATGCTGAAGAAGAGCGGCAAGCCCGTTATCCCCTGTATCAACAAGGCTGACCGTATCGGGGATGTGGATGCCACTTTCTACGAATTTTACGAGCTGGGTTTCCAGATTGATCCCATTCCCCTCTCTTCCCTCCACGGCAGCGGAAGCGGGGATGTACTGGACGCTGTACTGGAAGCTCTGCCGGACTTTGAAAACGAAGACGGCGACAACGATGTGATTTCCGTGGCGGTTATTGGGAAGCCCAACGCGGGGAAATCCTCTTTGATCAACCGGATTCTGGGGGATGACAGACTGATTGTTTCCAACATCGCCGGTACCACCAGAGACGCCATCGATACCTTCCTGGAAAACGAACATGGTCAGTACAACTTCATCGACACCGCCGGAATCCGCCGCCAGAGTAAGGTGGAAGAACGGGTGGAAAAATACAGTGTGCTCCGGGCGAAAATGGCAGTGGAACGGGCGGATGTGTGCCTGATCGTCATTGACGCCAAGGAAGGGATCACCGAACAGGACGAAAAGATCGCAGGGCTTGCCCATGAAGCAGGAAAAGCGTCCATCATCTGCGTGAACAAGTGGGATGATATCGAAAAGGATAACGACACTACCAACAAGTTTACCAAGGATATCACCAACGCTCTGTCCTATATGACCTACGCACCCATCATGTTCATCTCCGCCAAGACCGGTCAGAGAGTGGACAAGCTGTTTGAACAGATCAATTATGTGCACAACCAGACCAATATGCGTGCCTCCACCGGTATGCTCAATGATGTGCTGGCAGATGCTGTAGCCAGAGTGCAGCCCCCGTCCGATAAGGGCAGACGGCTGAAGATCTACTACATGACCCAGACCAGCGTGGCACCGCCCACTTTTGTCATGTTCTGCAACAATGCGGAGCTGTTCCATTTCTCGTACCAGCGGTATCTGGAAAACTGTTTGCGTACCACTTTCGGTTTCCGGGGGACCCCCGTGCGGCTGATCGTGCGGCAGAAGGGCGAAAATGCGGATGTGTGAGGTGTGCTGAGCCATGTTTGAAAATATTTTTTACGATGGTCTTTTCGGCTGTCTGCTGGGGCAGGTCAATGGCAACAACGGACTTTTTACGGTGCTGATGGCATTGGGGATGATCACCAGTATTGTACTTCCCTATCTGCTGGGCAGTGTGAACAGCGGCATCGTGCTTTCCCGGCTGTTTTACCATGAAGATATCCGTACCCAGGGCAGCGGCAATGCCGGGGCTACCAATATGCTTCGTACCTACGGCAAAAAGATGGGGATCATGACCTTCGTCTGTGACTTCGTCAAGGGGATGCTTGGGGTCGTCATCGGGCGGCTGATGTTCGGTCTGCTGGGCAGTTATGTCGGCGGTCTGTTCTGTGTGCTGGGACATATTTTCCCCTGTTACTATAAGTTCAAGGGCGGCAAGGGTGTAGCTACCTCTGCCGGGATGGTGCTGATGACCAATTGGAAGGTACTTCTGGTGCTGGCAGTGATTTTTGCCCTGCTTGTGTACATGACCAAGTATATTTCCTTCGGCTCCATTATGGTATATATGCTGTACCCCCTGATACTGAACAAACTGAAAATGCCTACGGATCCGTCCATTGCCATTTTGATCGCATTTGTGATTACGGTATTGGGGGTCGTGATGCACCGGAAGAATCTGAAACGGATTTTTGACGGAACGGAAAGCAAGGTTTCCTTCAATGTCAAGGACAAGCCTACCGCTGTGGAACCGGAAATTGCCGTGGAAGAGGAAGAAGAAGCCTCCGGGGAGGATAAAGAATGAGCGGTACCGAAGCACTCCGTTTTGCCGAACTGGTGCAGATCAGTGCAAAGGCCGGGCGGATCAAGTCCTGTACCTTATATAAAGCTGTTGAAAAAGAGTTGTCCAAGGCCAAAGGCAGCGTGAAGAAGGTCGGTGGAGAGCCGGTTCTGCAGCTGGAACGGTTTTGGACGGAAGGACGGCTGACCCACGAGAACATTCCTTTTGCCGATATTACGGCGGTGCTGGCGGAGTATCTGGGTACCCAGTTCCGGCAGGCGGATCTTGTGACACCGGATGGGTCGGCTTCTCTGATGATTTCCTCCAAAGGGAAGGTAACGCTGCTGGTCAAGGGAGAACTGAAACAGCCCCGGACCATGACAGCCGGAGAAATGACGGAAGCTGCCGACAACAACCGGACAAAAAAACGGCTTCTCACCGGAGAAGAGGATTTTCTGAAATACCTGGGTGTATCGGACGAAAACGGTCGGGTACACGATAAAAAACAGTCCAAATTCCGGCAGATCTGCCGCTTTGTGGAATACATAAAGGATGCGGCGGACAGCCTGCCGAAGGAAGGAAAGCTGTACACGGCGGATCTGTGCTGTGGCAAGAGCTATCTCAGTTTCGCAGCATACTATACGCTGACTGCCATTCTGGGCAGGGAAGTGGATATGGTTTGTGTGGATCTGAAGGAGTCTGTGATCCGGGAATGTGCAAAGATCGCCGCTGACCTGCACTATGACGGTATGCATTTCCTCTGTCAGAACATCTTTGACTACCAGCCGGAGAATCCGCCGCATCTGGTGATCTCCCTGCACGCCTGCGATACCGCAACGGATGCGGTGCTGGAGGTAGCCATGCGGAACCGGGCATGGGTAGTACTGTCCACGCCCTGCTGTCACCACGACATGAACAACCGGCTGAACTGTCCCGCTGTGGATTTTATCGGCGAAAGACCCCTGCTCCGGCAGAAATTCTGCGATGCGGCTACGGATGCCCTGCGGCTCCTGCGGCTGGAAGCTATGGGATACAAAACTGACGCCACCGAACTGATCGATCCGGAAGAAACGCCGAAGAATATCATGCTCCGGGCATGGAAAAAGCACGGTTGGAAACCGGACAGTCCGGAAGCGACCAAAAAATGGGAACGCTACAGAGACACCTACCGTTTTCTGTACAGCGAAGAACCACCGGCACTGCCCGAAACCATCTGACGAACTTTATTTTATTACATAGAAAGGCTTACTGCTATGGAACTGAATGCCCTGATCGCTGCCATCGGCAATACTGCGCTGACAGCAAAGGAACGTCTGGACGCTCTGCGGGAGATCGCAAAGAATCTGGACAAGATCGAACGTACCGAACCCGGTATCTTCGTGAACAACCACATCCACACCTGTTATTCTTTCTCTCCCTACACGCCCACTTCCGCTGTATTCTATGCATGGAAGGCTGGTCTGCGCACTGCCGGGATCATGGATCACGACAGCGTCGGCGGTATTAAGGAATTCATCGAAGCAGGGGAAATCATGAATATGCCCATCACCTGCGGCTTTGAATGCAGAGTAAACGTGAAGGGTACCGCACTGGAAGGGAAAAAGATCAACAACCCTGACCAGAAGTCCTGCGCTTATCTGGCGATGCATGGGATTCCCCACCAGAACGTAGACAAGGCTGAAGCGGTTCTGGCAGGTGTGCGGGAAAAGAGAAACGCAAGAAACCGGAAGATGTGTGCCAGAATCACCGAAATGACCATCGGCAACGGGATTGAGCTGGACTTTGATGCGGATGTATATCCGATTTCCATGGCACACGAAGGCGGCAGCATTACCGAGCGGCACATTCTGTTTGCACTGACCAAGAAGATCACCGGCAGATATCCGAACAGAGAAGAAGCCTGCGATTTCGTGGAACAGCTGACCGGCAAGCCTCTGGGCGACAAGACCCGCACCAAGCTGATCGAAGCACCGGAAAATTTCTATGAATACGACATTCTGGGCGTTCTGAAGGGACACATGGTAGAAAAGTTCTACGTGGACGCTGATGAAGAATGCATGAACATCCGGGAATTTACCGCTCTTGCCAAGGAACTGGGCGCCATTTCCGCTTACGCATACCTTGGTGATGTAGGAGAAAGCCCCACAGGTGACAAGAAGGCGCAGAAGTTTGAAGACGACTATCTGCCGGAGCTGTTTGACACCCTGGCTGACTGCGGTTTCTCCGCTGTGACCTATATGCCTTCCCGTAACACCAAGGAACAGCTGGCAACCCTGATGCAGTACTGCCACGACCGGAATCTGTTTGAAATCTCCGGCGAAGACATCAACTCTCCCCGCCAGTCCTTCATCTGCCAGGCTCTGGCCGATCCCGCCTACAAGCATCTGCGGGTGGCAACCTATGCTCTGATCGGTCACGAAATGGCTGCTTCCGAATGCCAGTGCAAGTCCATGTTCTCCGACAAGACCAAGGAAGCCACACCCGCTCTGGCTGACCGCATTGCTGCTTATTCCAAGATTGGCGGTTGGCAGGAATAAAGTTTGACGACAATTTTGCCGATACATACTACATACGAAAGGAATCTATGATTATGAGCCTCGAAACTCTCGTTCATTTTTCCAATGCTTATGGTGCAAACCCCGCTTTCGTTCTGGCAGGCGGCGGCAACACCTCCTATAAGACCGCAGACACTCTGTATATCAAGGGCAGCGGTACTTCTCTGGCTACCATCAAGGCCGGTGAATTCGTAAAGATGGATCGTGCCGCTCTGGCTGCTATCTGGGAAAAGACCTATTCTGCTGACGAAAAGGAAAGAGAAGCGGAAGCACTGGCGGATCTGATGGCTGCCAAGATGCCCGGCGAAGAAGCAAAGCGCCCCTCCGTGGAAACCCTGCTCCACGACCTGTTCCCCCAGCAGTTCATTCTGCACGTACATCCCTCTTCCGTAAACGCCATCACCTGCTCCGTACAGGGCAAGGAAGCGGCTCTGGCTCTGGTTCCCGGTGCGGTTTGGGTAGACGAATGCAACCCCGGCTACATTCTGGCTGCTACCTGCCGTGAAAAGATGCTGGCTTACAAAGCAGAAACCGGACGTGACGCTTCTGTTGTATTCCTGCAGAACCATGGTATCTTCTTTGCTGCCAATACCGAAGCGGAACTGGACGAACTGGTTGGCGGTATCATGAGCGGTATCGATGCCAAGCTGGCTGTGAAGCCCGACTTCTCTGAAGCAGAAGTATGCAAGTGCACCGCTGCCAAGATCGCTCCTGTTCTGCGTATGTGCTACAATGCAGAAGGTCAGGCTGCTGTGGTATTCACTGCCAACAAGCAGGTTCTGGAATTTGCCGCCTCTGCCGAAGCATTTGCTGTGCTGAAGCAGCCCCTGTCTCCCGACCACATCGTTTACTGCAAGGCTGAACCCCTGTTTATCGAAGATTTCGCTCCCGAAGCCATCAAGGCTGCTTTTGACGAACTGGAGGCAAGACGCGGTTTTGCTCCCAAGGTTGTGTTTGCCAAGGGTATCGGTATGTTCACCGTTGGCGCATCCCTGAAGGAAGCCAAGACTGCCGCTGTGGTATGGCAGGACGCTATGACCATCACCGTTCTGGCGCAGAACTTCGGCGGTGTACGTCACATGGCTCCCGATATGGTGGACTTCATCGTAAACTGGGAAGTGGAATCCTATCGTGCGAAGGTATCTCTGGCCGGCGGTTCTGCCAAGGCTCTGGCCGGTAAGACTGCCATCGTAACCGGTTCCGCACAGGGCTTCGGGGCAGGTATCGCTGAATATCTGGCCAAGGAAGGCGCAAATGTGGTTATCGCCGACATGAACGCTGCCGGTGCCGCCGCTACCGCTGAAAAGATCGCTGCTGAATACGGTGTGGGTACTCTGGCTGTGGTTGCCAACGTATCCGACGAAGCCAGCGTGGAAAACATGATGAACGAAACCGTTCTGGCCTTCGGCGGTCTGGACATTTTCGTAAACAACGCCGGGATCGTTCGTGCAGGATCTCTGGAAGAAATGACCAAGGCCAACTTTGAACTGGTTGCCGCTGTCAACTATACCGCATACTTCCTGTGCGCCAAGTACGCTTCCGCCGTTATGAAGCTGCAGAGAGCGGTTGCTCCCGGCTACATGATGGATATTATTGAGATCAACTCCAAGTCCGGTCTGTCCGGCTCCAACAAGAACTTTGCCTATGCCGGCTCCAAGTTCGGTGGTATCGGTCTGACCCAGTCCTTCGCTATGGAACTGGCGCCCTACGGCATCAAGGTCAACGCTGTATGCCCCGGCAACTTCCTGAACGGTCCCCTGTGGTCCGACCCGGAAAAGGGTCTGTTCGTACAGTATCTGAACGCCGGCAAGGTGCCCGGTGCCAAGACTGTGGAAGATGTGAAGAAGTTCTACGAATCCAAGGTACCCCTGGGACGCGGCTGTGAAATCGAAGACGTTGCCAAGGCTGTACTGTACATCATTTCCCAGAAGTACGAAACCGGTCAGGCTGTGCCCGTAACCGGCGGTCAGGAAATGCTGAAGTAAGCTGACGAAATTTTATAGTATAGAATGAAATTTGACCGGATAACTTCCGATAGAGTATGGAGGTTGTCCGGTCATTTTTCATTCGTACCGTTTGGGATTGTCTGTTTCTCCGAGCAGATAGTCTATGCTGGTATTATAAAAACGGGCGAGTTTAATAAGTATCTGGGTGGGAATATCATTTTCACCGGTTTCATATTTTGAATATCCGGTTTGAGACATATTGAGCATCCTTGCAACCTGGGTCTGGTTCAGATCCTTGTCTTCTCGGAGATCGCGGATTCTTGGGTACATATAGGAGTCCTCCTGTGGTAGTGTATGAATTGATTTTAAAGTAACAATATGTTGTTTTTATTCGAATAACCTGAAACAGGGTATTGACATATAACCTGAAATAGATTATAATGAGAGTATGGAATACTTTGAACGATGGGAGTAATGGATGTGTTCTGTGTCTACTGTGGAAAAGAAATCACTGAGGAAGCTGTTTTTTGTCCATATTGCGGAAAAGGGATAAATGGTATAACCAAACAGAACCGTACTGATATAGAGGGAAAAATTTGTATCTCAGATGAAGAGGATAGTATCACTTATGATGGCATCATTGAGGTTGTGGTCGAAGCATCAAATAAATATAGATCACAAAAACTATATATTTATTTGGATAATGATGAATATGTACTCATTCCTAAAAAATGTAATACATTAACGATTCATGTGAAGCCGCAGTTATATACGATGAGAGTAACTCGTTATAAAGAAAATGTTATGAATGCTATTGGGAGTGCAGGAGATGTTGTTACACGAGATTTTAGTTCCGGCATTTTTGGAGAAGTAACAACCATGATGGGAACTATTTTTGGAATAGCAGCATCTGTCGGAGGCAGAATAGGAGGTATGATGCACGAAAAAGAGTTGTTGAATATGAAAAAAGGTGGTACAAAAAAAGTAAAAATTACAGTAAACTATATTGGCTTAATAAAAATTGAACAGGAATAAGAGGAGGTCGTTGTGTTTTGTCCTAAATGTGGTACAGCTTTACAAGATGATATAAAATATTGTC
This sequence comes from Clostridia bacterium, assembly GCA_017560565.1. Lineage (GTDB taxonomy): Bacteria > Bacillota > Clostridia > Oscillospirales > CAG-272 > UMGS1696. Next base: position 18,678 of record JAFZET010000315.1, read on the forward strand.
CCAAATGCGGAGAAGCAGTACATGTAATGCCTGTTAATACAGCGGATACCGCAAAAACAGGCAGGGATCGCTGGGAATCCAGAGTAGAAACCGTACCGCCGAATGCTGAACCGGCAATGATTGATCTGTATGAGGTTTTTGGTTGGGAATTGATGTCCTCACAGACTATAGATACCAGTAATTCTCATCTTGAAAACTATTTCGGTACAATTTATTCTGTTACGGAAAGTAAAAATTATGTAAAACTGACATTCCGCCGGAATAAAAATATGCCAAACTATGATGAATATGTTTCGCTTGAACGGAAATATATAGAAGCAGCACCGCCGAAGGCACCGGAAAATCCCACGATCATGAGTATAGCCAATATTGGTGTTACATTGGTGTCTTCGCTGATGGCCGGACCATTTGGTTTTGTGGCAGCATGTGCTCATGCAAAAGGTAAATATAAAAAAGAAAAAGCCAATTATGATATACTGCTTGCAGATTATATGGAAGCAGAAATGCAATCTATGAAAACCAGAGAAAAAATTATTCAGGAAGCCAGACGGTTGGGTGGATACTGATATAAAATATTCTTTTGGAGGGGAATCATGAGTAAAAAACAAAAATGTTACATAGGGATTGTAGTCGCTGCAGCTGTACTGATATATGTTGCCCTCCCGGCAGGACTGTTTTCTGTTATGGTCGGCTGCGGCTATATCCCGGCATCAAAACTATTGGCAGGGGTGGGTATGATAACATTCGGTGCCTGCTCCGGGTGCTTATATGGACCTTTGGCTATACCATACTATATGTTTGTTTTGTCTGTGATAGAGAATATTGGTTGAGATGATAAGCGGGTTGGCTGACAACTCGCTTTTTTATGGATGAAATATCTGAAAAGTATAACGGGTTATTGGCTGTTATGAGCATTGACAACAAAGAGTTGATACAGTATAATAATTACTGATAGCAACTATACCCATTACATAAACAGGAGTAATACTATGCGAGGCAGAAGAAAAACCGTGAAAATATCCGAAGCGGAATGGAGCATCATGAAGGTGCTGTGGGACGGCTGTGAGGAAAGCGGTCGGGGAATGACGCTGGGGGAAATTGTTGCCAAGCTGGCGGAAACCAGCGACTGGAGCAACACCACCATCCGTACCCTGATCATCCGTCTTTCCGAAAAGGGAGCGGTGTCCATTGACAAGACCACCGGGGTGTACAAGTATACGCCCAACTCTTCCAAAAACGAATGCGTGCGCAGTGAAGTGAATTCCTTTATCGACAGAGTTTTTGCCGGATCTGCATACAATCTGATGGCTTCTCTGGTAAAGGAGGGGAAGTTTTCCGACAAGGAACGGCAGGAGATCATTCGGATCCTGAACGACATCGAAGCGGAATAACAGTGCATACTGGGAGGATATATGCCTGAATATCTGGTACTTTTACTTGTCCAGATCACGATCTTCTCCTCGGTAACGGCAGTACTTCTGCTGGCGGTCAAATGGCTTTTCCGACGCCGGATCCCGCCGGTGCTCAGCCTGTTTTTGTGGCTGATCCTGTTTTTGCGGGTCATGCTGCCGATTTTGCCGGAAAGTACGCTGTCCATCTACAATCTGATCCCGGCCGGGCGGCAGATCCAGTTTTCGCTTACCTATAACGCCGATGCAGACAAGCCGGTGGGTATTGACCGTGAAAGTCAAACCGCAGAAAACCCCTATCAGTTCGCCTCTGACGCAGTAAATGATCCGGCTTACGGAGAAATGCAGGAGGATTCCGCAGCGGATGGGGCACTCCTTTCGGAACGGGTACGAAACCGGGAAAGCCTGCGGCGGTATGTATGTTTGTTTGTGCTGGGGATATTCTGCTCCGGAGTGCTGGTGACTGCGGCGGTACAGAGCTGGCTGTATATCCGCTCTGCCCGACAGGTGTACCGGCAGTCGGTATTGTGCCGGGATCCGGAGATCCTGCAGGTCTATACGGAAACGGCTGCGTGTCTGCGGATCATGGATAAAAAGGCGCCGCCTCTGCGGTTGGGAAACACATCGATGCTGGCGGGTGCTTTCCGTCCTTTTGTGGTACTGAATACCGAAGCTGTTTCCCCGACAGATGGAAAAACAGCAGGCTCTGACCTGCGGATGATTTTTCTCCATGAGCTGAACCATTTCAAATACGGGGACAACTGGATCCTGCTGCTGTCTGCGCTGATCTGCACGATTTTCTGGTACAATCCGCTGCTGTGGCTGGTACGGGATTTTCTCAGAGAAGACATTGAAGTGCTGTGTGATGCCCGTACACTGGAAGCCTGCGGAGGCGGGGAACGGGAATATGCCCGTATGCTGTGCCGCAGTTCTCATTTCCCTCTGGCACCTGCGGAAGCCGGATCTGCCATGTCCGTCAGCGGGCGGAAGCTGAAGCTGCGTCTGCAGCATATTTATGATCGCCGGAAACGGGGGACTCTGCCGCGGATCATTTCCACAGTGCTGTGCATTGTGATGACGACGCTGTGTCTGACCAATCCTATGGTGGCGGCGGAAAGTGCGTACACGCCCTATATTGAACAGGTTTCTGCCATGACAGGCCGTTCTGTCCGGGATCTGACGCTGGATGACTGCGTTTCTGCGGCTGAATTTCTGGAAATGCTGGATGGTGCGGCGGCGTATGCGGGTGGACGGCTTCTGCAGTGGAAGCTGGGGGCAGTCGATCTGGATACGTTTGTGAATATGGCGGATGCATCCCCGTTTGTTTCCGGAGATGCGATGGATGCTCTGCGGAAACTGACGCCGGAGAGTGAGCTTACTCTGGAGAATTGTGCGCTTCTTCTGTCCTGTGCAGTGGGGCTGCTGGGAGAAGGACGCTTTACGTATGAAACGGATGTACTGCCGGAGATGGTGTCCCGGAATACCATGGAAGCCCTCTGCCGGAACCTGACAGAGGAAGAAGAATCCCTTCTGCTTTCCTGTTACAACATTGGCGTGGAGGGAGCGCAGGCGTCGTTTTCGTATGTGTACACGGAAGCCATGATGAAGCTCATCCTGTCCCGGATCCGGAATGACTGGTATCGGGAGAAGCTGAACGGGTACTATCAGAAAGTGAATCTGTCCGGTGATCAGCTGGATAAAGTCAATGCGTATCTGTATGAGACAGTCCGTTTTGTGGGGACAGACAGAACCTTTTACATCTGCGATCCGTCTCTTTCCCAGGTGGAGGAAGAAACACTGCGGATGATTCTGGGAGCTGCCTATGCCGGAGAACGGGAGGATGTATACTATCTGAAAAAGACCGAGGATGGCTGCTCCTTTGCGGATGCGGCGGCACTGATCGCCAAAGCAGGCATGGCAGAGGAGGAATTCTATGCGGAATATGCACAGCTGGGCGAAACCGGGTATGCATATACATCTTTGTCACATTTCTACGGAGAGGACGGTGTGTTCCGGATTGCGGCAGCAGAACTGGAAATGTATGCGGCACGGTTTGCGGACACCGGTCTGATCGAGGATCTGCGGGAGCTTCTGGTGTATCACAGCACCGGAGAGGAGAGTGCATCTCTGCCGCTGCTTCTGATGCGCCAGTATACGGCGGTGCCTGAAAAAGAGGAAGAATGCCGACGGCTGGTGTACCGCCTGTGTCACCGGCTGAATGCAGCGGCGTTTACGGTACAGAAACACTACAGTATCGTGGAGATCACAGATACCATGTTCGCCGGAACAGAGGAAGCCTGTCTTCTGTCAGCCAATCTGGGGCTGATCCATTTTGGCAGTCATCCGGTATCGGTACAGAGACAGCTGACATCCGGTCAGTGTGCACGGATTGTGTGCCGTCTTCTGGCATCCATGACCAATGCGGAATAAAAGCACGTGGTTTCTCAGGGTGTGATACTATACACCGTGAGGAAAACGTGCTTTTTGTTTTTATGGTGGGAATCGCCGGCAGGATTCTGCAGAATTCGATTCCGGATCTATAATATGATAAAAGAAATTCCTTTATTGACATAGCAGGAATTGTGTGCCATAATATATGTCGAGATATTGTGAACAGGTATGCACTTTTGTAATGCCCCGGTTCCTGAACAACGAGAGGATCCGGAAGAAAACAAAACTGACTTCGCTTGAATAACGAAGCCAGTCTGCGCCTGAAAACTAATATTTTTTCCACATAGGTATTTTTTCTGCTATCCGTACCATTCAGAGCAGTTCAATGGGAGCTATCCGCTGTTTTTATCTTACTTTTTCGATGCTGTAGAGACTGTTCAGTACCAGCCACAGAGAGGGGAAATACCGCATAAGGTTCCAGACTCCCATACCGCCAAGACCAAATTCCCGTACCAGTCGGAGCTGGGCATCCGCACTGCGGGCATTCTGGAACCATACTTCATGTTCCACTGCATCGCTGTAGGTTTCCGGGCGGTCAAAATAGCGATAAAAGGGAGCCGCCTCCGTTTCATCGTATTCGATGGCTGCACCACGCTGAAGTGCCTGTTCCACTGCCGCCGTATTGCCAAGAGAACGGGCTTTGGTTTCTCCTCTGATATAAGGAAGCGGCCAGTCGTAGCCGTAGTTGGGTACACCCATGAAGATTTTCTCCGGCGGAATTTCACTGACGGCATACTCCAGAACCCGGCGCACCTCCGGAAGGGGGGAAACCGCACGGGGCGGTCCATAGGTATACCCCCATTCATAAGTCATCACCAGTACGTTGTCTGCTGCCGCACCGAGAGCCGGATAATCATGTCCCTCGTACAGCAGTCCCGGCTGATCGGCACGATATTTGGGGGAAAGAGATACAAACACGACACCGTCTTCTCCCAGTGCATCCTGCAGCAGGGTAACAAACCGGGCATAGGCATCGGCAGCCCCTGCGGGAATGTATTCAAAATCCACATCCACACCGCCGTAGCCTTTGGCTCTGACGGTTTCCACAACACTTCCGATTACCTGCGCCTGCAGATCCGGGTCATTCAGGACAAGCTCTGCCCGTGCGGAGGAAAAAGTGCCCGCCTCCGTCAGAGAGGTCAGCACAAGAAGGGGGAGCGTCCGGTATTCCCGGCAGATGGCGATGATCTCTTCCTCATCTCCGGCAGGCGGAAGAAGCTGACCGTCTTCGGTGATGCCGTAATTGAAAACGGACAGGTAGGTCAGATAGGGCAGTGTCCGGCGGAGAACGGTGCGGTCGATGTTGGTATAGGCATAGCCGTTGGTGCGGATGGGACCAAGAGGCGGGGGCGGGTAGGCGATGTTGAGTACCTGCCCGGGAAAAATGCCGGGGACGCCGCTTAACTGCGGATTGTTCCGGTACAGGGTCAGCAGGGGAACACCATAGCTTTCCGCAATGCCGGAGAGGGTATCGCCGCCCCGGACTGTATGTGTGACCAGCGGGAACAGGATAACCAGATCCTGTCCAACGACAAGCTGGCTTGGGTTCATCAGCATATTGTCCGTGATGATGCGGGAGGCAGGTACATTGTATTGCCGGGCAATGGAATAGACGTTGTCCCCCCTTTGAACTGTATGGATCTGCAAATGGATCACCTCGCATAAGAATAGTATCTATTCACAGTATATGACCATACAGCGGAAAAGTTTCATGGAATTTTGCATATCCTGCGGGAAACAGGGTATATTAACAGCAAATCAGAAAAGGAGAAGGATCAGATGACATTCTGCAAGAGAGCGGTAATTGAAAAAGTCAGTGCCAGAGAGGTGCTGGATTCCAGAGGCAATCCTACCGTGGAAGCGATTGTAACACTGGACAACGGAATCATGGGCTGTGCCATGGCGCCCTCCGGTGCATCCACCGGGAAATACGAAGCCCACGAACTGCGGGACGGAGATAAGAAGCGGTATGGCGGAAAAGGTGTGCTGACAGCAGTGGAAAATGTGAAAGGAAAGATCCATGACTGCCTGAAGGGACTGCCGGTTTGCCAGAGCACCATCGACACTGCCATGATCCGGGCGGATGATACGGAGAACAAAAAGCGGCTGGGTGCCAACGCCATTCTGGCCGTATCTCTGGCGGCGGCAAAGGCAGGTGCAGCATACCAGGGCGTTCCCCTGTACCGGTATATTGGCGGGATCCACGGGTACAGACTGCCCACCCCCATGATGAATATCCTGAACGGCGGCGCTCATGCGGGCAACAATGTGGATATGCAGGAATTCATGATTCTGCCTGTGGGATTTGCTTCTTTCCGGGAAGGCCTGCGTGCCGGGGCGGAGATTTATCATACACTGGGCAGAAGGCTGAAAGCAGCAGGAAAATCCACTGGTGTGGGGGATGAAGGCGGTTTTGCTCCGGATATGCAGAACGAAGAAGAGGTTCTGCGTGCCATTGTTGAAGCCATCGAAGAAGCCGGATATACCACCGATCAGGTGAAGATTGCTCTGGATGTGGCTTCCTCCGAATGGGCGGACGGAAACCGGTATACCTTCCCCAAAGCCGGCGGTTCTGCGGATGCTGTGGAGCTTGTGAACCGGTATCAGGCGCTGGCGGAGAAATTTCCCATTGTTTCCATCGAAGACGGTCTGGGGGAAGATGATCACGCAGGCTGGAAGTCCATGACGGAACGGCTGGGCGGCAGAATGATGCTGGTGGGGGACGATTATTTCGTGACCAATCCGAAAAAGCTGCGGGAAGGGATCGAAAACCGCTGCGGCAACGCCATTCTGGTCAAGCCCAACCAGATCGGTACGGTGACGGAAACCATTGCAGTGGTGAATCTGGCGAAGGAACATGGGTACCGCACGATACTTTCCCATCGTTCCGGAGAGACCGGTGACACCTCCATTGCGGATCTGGCGGTGGGATTGAATGCCGGTTTTATCAAGACAGGCGCTCCCTGCCGGGCAGAACGTACGGAAAAATACAACCGTTTACTGGCTATTGAGGAAGCACTGCACAGTATGGCGGTCTATGGGAACAATATTTGAATAAAAAGTAAAATCCGCGGGAAGTACTTGCAATTCCGTAAGAAATATGGTATAATGGGCGTATCGTGTGGTCAGAGCGCATGGTATGCCCGGTTTCCCGGGTGTAGGAATGCGAACTGACGATTCCAAAGAAACCAGAGCAAAGATAACTCGTGAAATAAGACCATACCAGCCGGGGAACCAGCGGGGCCTTGTACCTGCAGTCCGCTACAGCAGGGGTGGATTCCCGGAACGAGGGCAGAACTTGTGTGGTCAGCGTCGTTTTAGGCTGTGATGAGGAATGGGTCTTGCGCGATCGGCAGCTGTGAACCATGTCAGGTGGGGAACCAAGCAGCATTAAGCAGTGCCGCCGATGCGCCGCGAGGCAGCCTGTTCGGAGCAGAACGGACGAAACGCGCATATGATCTTCTGTTCGACTTCCGGGTGTATGGTCGTATTTTGCGAGTTATTTTCCTGTTTTCGGGTACCTGTGGGAAGGAGAATGTGTTATGCATCAGGCACTGTACCGGAAATACAGACCCAAGTCTTTTGACGATGTCTGCGGGGAAGACCATGTTGCTTCCGTTCTGCGGTACCAGACCCGGATGGGCAAGGTTTCCCATGCATATCTGTTCTGTGGTCCCAGAGGAACGGGAAAGACCACCTGTGCCAAAATTCTGGCTAAAGCGGTCAACTGCGAGCATCTGGAAAACGGCAATCCCTGCGGCAGGTGCTTTGCCTGCGAGAGTATCGACAACGGTACCGCCACCGATGTACTGGAAATGGACGCTGCCTCCAACAATGGGGTGGAATACATCCGGGACATCCGGGATGAGGTGAACTATACGCCGGCGGCACTGAACAGAAAAGTGTATATCATCGACGAGGTTCACATGCTGTCCCAGAGTGCTTTCAACGCACTGCTGAAAACATTGGAAGAACCCCCGGCTCATGTGGTTTTCATTCTGGCGACTACGGAGCTGCACAAGCTGCCTGCTACCATCATTTCCCGGTGTCAGCGGTTTGATTTCCGGCGGATTGCGGTGGACACCATTGCCGCCAGACTGCAGCACATTGCGGAAGCGGAATCCATGACGCTGGAGGAAACAGCCGCAAAGATGCTTGCCAAGCAGGCACAGGGCGGAATGCGGGATGCCATCAGTCTGTTTGAGCTCTGCGGAGGCGGCGGAAACGCTGTCACGCCGGAGAGAGTCAGTGAAGTGCTGGGACTGACCGGGATCGAGACCGTGTATAAAACAGCGGTTGCGGTGGCAAGAGGAGATGCGGCGGGACTTTTTAAGATTGTGGATACTGTGGCTTCTTCCGCCAAGGATATTTCCGTATACTGGCAGGAGCTGACATCTTTCTGGCGGGATATGCTGGTGACGAAGCATCTAAAAGAGGATGCCGCCGGATATCTGGACA